>NZ_JBFTML010000003.1:0-150956 GCF_056396925.1 Pseudomonas sp. 05N433
ATTTCATCCACTCTGCCTCCACAACCGGCACTGATCGGGCAGATGAGTTTTTCTGCATAGTCGGAGGCAGTGGTACAGGCGATTTGAGAGGGATATCGGGATCAGGAGGGATCAAAGTCGATACCGATGGCACGCACCATATTTGGTTGAATTACCAACTCGAATAGGTCAGAAGTAAGTTTTGAGGTAATGCCGCAGAGGACCCCGTTGCCCTAGATGTTGCATCAGGGTGGGTGTCTTCACCGGATGCTTACGCTGGATTTGACTGGGAAGCCGGTTGAGTTTGTGCAGGGGGAATAGAGTCGTTCCTGGGTCCAGTCCCTCGAATACAAACCATTACCCGACACCCGATGCATCTCAGAAACAGGCGAGAGTCTTCCACGAGCCCGCCGATCAAACACCAAAGGCAGCCCTGAGGCTGCCTTCGGTTTATTCGCAAAACCGAATCAGGACAGGAACCCACCATCCACATTCAGCGAAACCCCGGTCGTATAGCTGGAAGCATCACTCGCCAGGTACAACACCGCACCGGCCATTTCACTCGGATCCGCCACGCGCTTGAGTGGAATCTGCTGCAATGCGGTGTTCAAAATTGCCTCGTTCTTCACCAGCGCCGATGCAAACTTGGTGTCGGTCAAACCCGGCAGCAAGGCGTTGCAGCGAATGCCGAACTGCGCGCATTCCTTGGCGAACACCTTGGTCATGTTGATCACCGCTGCCTTGGTCACCGAGTAGATGCCCTGGAAGATCCCCGGCGAGATGCCGTTGATCGAGGCGACGTTGATGATGCTGCCGCCACCGTGTTCGCGCATCAGCTTGCCGGCTTCCACCGACATGAAGAAGTAGCCGCGAATGTTCACGTCGACGGTTTTCTGGAAGGCGCTGAGGTCGGTGTCCAGCACGTTGCAGAACTGCGGGTTGGTCGCGGCGTTGTTGACCAGGATGTCCAGACGCCCGAATTGTTCGCGGATGGCGGCGAAGACCTGGGTGATCTGTTCCATCTCACCGATGTGGCAGGCAATGGCGGTGGCCTTGCCGCCGGCGGCGATGATCGCGTCGGCGACGTGCTGGCAGCCGTCGAGCTTGCGGCTCGAAACGATCACGTGGGCACCTTGCTGCGCCAGCAGTTTGGCGATGGCTTCACCGATGCCGCGACTGGCACCTGAGACGAAAGCGATCTTGCCGTCGAGGTCGAACAACTGAGTCTTGGACATGATTTTTCCTTGTTATGGGGCCCGATCAGAGGCTGGATTTCTGAATGACCTGCAAGCTCATCTGCTCCAGCAGTTTGTTCATGTGAATGAACTGTGCGAAGCGTTTGTCCTGGGTCTGACCATGGAAGAAGCGGTAGTAGATCTGCTGCACGATGCCGGCCAGACGGAACAGGCCATAGGTGTAGTAGAAGTCGAAATTGTCGATCTGGATGCCGGCGCGCTCGGCGTAGTAATCGACGAATTCGCGGCGGGTCAGCATGCCGGGGGCGTGGCTTGGCTGGCGGCGCATCAGTTGCACCGGTGCCGGGTCGTCGGCTTCGATCCAGTAGGCGAGGGTGTTGCCCAGGTCCATCAGCGGGTCACCGAGGGTGGTCAGCTCCCAATCCAGCACACCGATGATCTGCATCGGGTTGTTCGGATCGAGGATCACGTTGTCGAAGCGGTAATCGTTGTGGACGATGCTCGACGTCGGGTGATCGGCTGGCATTTTGTCGTTGAGCCAGGCCTTTACTGCTTCCCACTTCGGCGCGTCCGGGGTCAGGGCTTTTTCGTAGCGCTCGCTCCAGCCTTTGATTTGCCGCGCGACATAACCTTCGGGTTTACCGAGGTCACCCAGGCCATAAGCCTTGTAGTCGACACGGTGCAGTTCGACGAACTTGTCGATGAAGTTCTTGCACAGGTTTTCGGTCTTCGCCGAATCCAGGCCCAGTTCCGGTGGCAGTTCGGCGCGCAGGATGATCCCCTTGACCCGTTCCATCACATAGAACTCGGCGCCGATCACCGATTCGTCAGTGCAGTGCACGTAGGCTTTGGGGCAATAGGGAAAACCGTCCCGTAGCTGATTGAGGATGCGAAATTCACGGCCCATGTCGTGGGCGGACTTGGCTTTGTGGCCGAACGGCGGCCGACGCAGGACGAATTCCTGTTCGGGGTATTCCAGCAGGTAAGTCAGGTTCGACGCACCGCCCGGAAACTGGCTGATCACAGGCAAACCACTCAGACCCGGAATGTGCGCCTTGAGGTATGGATCGATCAGGCTGGCATCGAGTTCTTCGCCAGAGCGGATACGGGTGGACTGGTCAGTAAGCGCCATGCTTATCCCTTCTGCTTATTTTGGAGGCCAGACATCATTGACTAATCTAATGGCGCGCCGGGGTGGCCACAAGCGCGGCACGGTCTTATAGGTTAGCGTGTTGCCGGATAATCAGCGTTCCTGATGTGCGCGAACAGGCGCGGCGGACTATGGTTCAGGGAGCGTCGCTTCCAGGAAGGAGATTCAACATGGGCTGTCCGCAAGTTTGCGCCACCGCGACCCTGCAATGCAGTTTCGGCGCGGCGCCGGCGGTACTCAACGTGCTGCCAGTGAACCGCACAATGACCGGGGGCATGCCGGCGGCGAACATCATGGACCACATTCCGTTGGTGAACGTCATGCCGTTCGGCACGTGCATGAGCATGGCCAACCCGATGGTCGYGGCCGCCACCGCCGCGGCACTTGGCGTGCTGACACCGATGCCGTGCATCCCGGCCACCGCCACCCCATGGATCCCTGGCGGCGCGCCGACCCTGCTGCTGGGCGGCATGCCGGCCATCGATGCCAACAGCACCTTGATGTGCAACTGGGCCGGAGTGATCAAAATCGTGATGCCGGGGCAGATGCRGATGCTGATTCCCTGATCGCCACAACCTCTGTAGCAGCTGGCGAAGCCTGTGTTTGGCCGTAGCAGCTGTCGAGCTTGCGAGGCTGCGTTCGGCTGCGAAACAGTCGTAAAACCTGAGACTGCGGTACATCAGGCAGACTGCGTCAGCCGGACTTGCGACTGCTTCGCAGCCGAACGCGGCCTCGCGTTGCTCGGCAGCTGCTACAGAGCTCAGGCTTGAGAAGGATCGCTCCAGCGTCTGAACCACCAGCGCACCCGTGAGATCGGCTTGCCGTCGGCGTCCAATGGTCGTCCGTCGCTGGCGAAGCCCTGTTCCGGTTCCAGCAATTGACCGTTGAGATATCGAGCCTCGACGGCCGGCTTGCCGTTCGGATGAAAGCGTTGATAGCGCCCGTCGCGCACGCCGTCGCGGTAAAACTCGACCTCCGCCAGTTGCCCATCGGGAAAGTAATTGAACGCCTCGCCATGCAACAGCCCTCGGCGATAAGTTGCCTTGCGCTGCAGACTGCCTTCGGGGGCATAGAAACTGGCAACCCCCTGCAGCTTGTCACGCACAAACGGCAACTGCGCCGAGACCTTGCCATTGGGGTGGTAGAGCAGGGTGGTGCCTTGCAGCTCGCCGTGGCTGTAGTGCAAATCAGCCTGCGCACGCCCGTCATCCTTGATGTGCAGCGCACCGTCGAGCTGGCCATCGAGCAGGCGCCCTTTGAGCTGTTTATCGTTCTGTTGCAAATCCAGCGGCGTGATGGCCATGGCTTCTCCTGATCAGTTGACCTGCACCAGACCCCCCTTGATGGTCAGCATGCCGCCACCATCCACGGTCTGCGAAGCGGCGCCCTTGTTGGTCAGGCTGATCCCGGCATCGTTGGTCATGGTCGTGCCGRCCTTGTTTTCCAGCGAGGTGCCAGCCTGATTGCTCAGAGAGGTCCCGGCCTTCTGGCTGATCGACGTACTGGCCTCGGCCGCCAGATCGGCGCCGCTCTTGATCGAAAAACTGCCGCCGCTTTGCAAGGTCAGGGTACCGGTCACCTTGATGGTCAGGTTGCCGTCCACCGTCAGGCTGTAATCTCCGGTGACCTTGTGCGTGTAATTGCCACCGGTACTGTGGGTCTGGTCGGCGCCCACGGTCACCGTGCGGCTGTCCTTCACATCGAGCGTGTCGCTGCCAGTCTGGATGGTCACGCTGCGTTTGCCTTTCTCCAGGGTCACGGTCTCGTCGCCGTCCTTCACCGTGCGCGTGCGAGCGTTCTTCACGGTCAGGGTTTCATCGTGGCCGACCGTGGCGGTGGTGTCGTTGAGCACGTTGATCTTCAGGTCTTTCTGCGCCTGCAAAAACACCTCTTCGGCGTCTTTCTTGTCCTCGAAGCGCAACTCGTTGAAACCGCCGCCGCCCTTGGACGATTGGGTCTTGATTCCCGACTGGGTCTGATTCGCCGGCAGCGCATAGGGCAGCGCGTTGTCACCGTTGTAGACGCAGCCGGTTACCAGCGGTCGATCCGGATCGCCATCGATAAAGGTCACGATCACTTCCTGGCCGATGCGCGGCACGAACTGCATGCCGAAGCCCTTGCCGCTCCAGGGCAATACAACTCGCACCCAACAGGAACTGGTTTCGTCGTTCTTGCCGTCGCGGTCCCAAGGGAACTGCAACTTGATCCGGCCGTATTCGTCGGTCCAGATTTCTTCGCCCGACTTGCCGACGACAATTGCCGTTTGCGGGTGCATGCGCGGTTTGGGGGTGATGCGTTCCGGGCGGTACGGCGTGGCCTTGGGGATTGCCTCGAAGCGATTGCGATAGCTGTCGTGACTGGCGTCATGTGTCACCGCCGTCACTACCCAATCGATGTTCAACGTTGAATCATCGTGCCCGGCGAGGGTGAACCAGTGCCCCGGCACCAGCCAGCGGCAGTCGCTTTCACCGACAAAGCGTTTCTCCTGACTGCGCAAGCCGTCGACCCGCTGCTTGGTCAATGCATCGCCGCGCGCCTTGGCGTTGTAGCCGCCCGGATGCTCATACATCGAACGCGGCCCGGCCACCGCTTCGGCTTGGCCGTACAGCGATGTGGTCGGGGTGGTGAATTCATAATCCGTCGACCGATACACACCAGCCACGGCCTGAACGCAGACCTGCCCGGAGCGAATGCCGTGCAGTTCACGTTCGCCCAGTTGCTGGCCGAGATAGCTGACCTTGGGTCCATTGGGAATCGGCACAAACGCATCGTTACTGTCACCCAGCACCAGCGTGTGCTTGCCGTCCTCATGGGTGAAAAACCAGAAAATCCCTTCTTCCTCCAGCAACCGCGAGACGAACGCGAAATCGGTTTCGCCGTACTGCACGCAGTATTCGCGCGGGGTGTAACTGCCGGTGAGTGAGAGCTTGAAGTCGGTGAAGGCGTGGGCCTTGAAAATCGTGGTGACGATGTCTGAAGTGCTGAGGTTCTGGAACACGCGGTTGTTGCTGGCAAGGGTCAGCCACCAGAGCCATGGCCGTAGTACAAGCTGATAGCGCTCGGCGGTGGCGTCGGCGGGGAGTTGTCGGATTTCGGCGACCAGCGCGTCCAGCGGGCGGGTGAGGGCGTCGTTGTGCAGGGTGGCGGTGACGTGGGTGGCGACGGCGGTGGTCAGGGTGAGCGAGGAGCCGTCGTTGAGGCCGTTGAGAATTTGCGAGCCGAGCTGGTTGAGGGCCTCTTCGCCGGAAAGGGATTCAGGGTAAAGCGCCGACAGCGAGGCGGCGGTGAGGGAAAGGCTGGTGGTGGCATCGACGGAGCGGGGCATCAAGTAGCCTCAGGTGGTCAATGAATCAGCTTCGCAGCGAACCATTCTTGGCGCGGCGGCATCAACTAAGCTTAAGTCCGGCCAATGAGCAGCGTTCATCTATTGAAGTGTCTGATATGAAACTAATTCTCGACTTGATAAGGTTGTAGAAGTCGCGTTTGCTGAGGCCGAATACCTCAGTGCTACCCTTGGTTTTTCTGCTGCGGGCCATGATGGTCCGAATCACAAGATCGTTGATCTGATTGGCCGATAACTCGTCAAACATTAAGGTGAACAATACGGCTAATTGGTTGGCGTCTGCCAGATTTATGTTGGTGTTGTTTTCAGTAATGGCATATTCCTGATAGGTGTTCTGATAGTTGAGTGTCAGACGCTGTTTGATGGGAATATAGTGGTTCAGGGCAGAAATACTGGCCACCACCACGGCGATACCATCGGGAACTTGAGCATTCCAGGGTAAATGGGCCATGGGTGCCGGTTTCTTTTTAGTGGGAACCGGTTTTCCTGAGGTAGGATTGACTGTCATGGCGGTGAAGTTGTAAGTGGCAGCACCGACAATCATCACTCCGTTGTCACTGGTGCCCAGTGCCAATACACTTTTGTATTGCGTGCCTAATGCACCGCTGGCGTCGAGGATAGGAGAAAGGTCATCCCTGATGTCTGGGTCCATTACCTGATAGATATGATCCGTAACAGTAGGGTTGTCGTCCCCGCCTAATGAATAAATGAACTGATCGGCGATATAACAGAAATCTTCGTCTTTGACGTGTATATGCAACCGTTCACCAACATATTCGACCTCGGTAACCTCTTTTAATAACTGCAGGTTGTGAGTTTCGCAAAGCTTGATGATCTTTGCATTCCTGGCCCCAGGCAGTACTGCTCCCGTGAATTCGGAGCCRCCGGGGCGGGCAAGCCAGTTCATCTTTGGCGAGTGTTTGCTGGCAATATCGACCACCCAGGCGGCGGTGGCGCTACCGCCGTAGATAGCGCGGTCAATATTGGGAACTTGTTGCTCCTCGTCTTCAAGAAATTCGATACCTTCGATAACTTGTGAGTATTCAACACCGGGCGCAGGTGTTCCTGTTATTTTGGGCGGTTTACGTTGGGCGCCAATGCCGGTGGCAATCACTATTTTTTCAACGATTAAGGCATGCGAGGTATCAAACCAGGCGACGTAATTTCCTGGTTGGGTGAGTGACTTGGATATCCGCCGTACCTTGCGTGAAGGATTGTGACCGTAGCGACTACCTTTGACGATTTCACTGACGCCTTGCTGAAAAACACCTGAGGAGAGGAAGTTGTCCAGGCTCATTTCACCATTGGCAACCGTGAACGACGGTGGTGGAGAACCCGGTAAGTGCAGGAGGTGGGCGGGCTGGCCCATGGGGTGTTCTACGAGTTTTGCCCATAGTCCATCCTCACCGACAACTACAGTTTTATAGCCATCGGATGAGGTGTTCAGGAACACTGCAGCGGAAACGCCTGCGCCTATTATCAGTCGGGTCGGCATGATGACTTACCTCATATTGGCTGCACTACCTTCATCGAAAAATAACCAGCACAGCACATGGCAACTGCTTCCTCTGCTATGCGACATCTTCGGGTTTACACTTTGCTCCTGTTTACACAAGAGAGTCAGTCGTCCGGGACTTACTCCAACACCCACTCCGCCAACTTCCCCGTCACCTGCGTCATCAACACATTCTCGACATCCCTCGCACCCGCCGCACTGCACTTGGCCAACACCGCCTGCACAATCCCGGCATCGAACTCAAACTGTTTCCCGGTCGCAGCCTTGTACCGGCCGCGCAATTTCTCCAGCTTCGCCAGCACAATCCCTTCCAGCGTCGCTTCATCCAGTGGCCGATACGCCACCACCGTCATGCGCGCCAGAAACGCCGGGCGAAAGGCTTTCAGCAGCACGTGATGCAGCGCTTCGTTGAAGGCATCGGTGCCCAGTTGCGCGGTCGGTGTGTCGAGCAGCAACTCAGCCCCGACGTTGCTGGTGGCGAGCATTACGGTGTTTTTGAAGTCCACCACCAGCCCGGTGCCGTCTTCCATCACGCCTTTGTCGAAGACGTTGTAGAAAGCTTCGAGCACGTCCGGGTGGGCCTTTTCGATTTCGTCGAGCAGCACCACCGAATAGGGTTTGCGCCGCACCGCTTCGGTGAGTACACCGCCGCTGCCGTAGCCGACGTAGCCGGGTGGGGCGCCTTTGAGTTGGCTGACGGTGTGGGCTTCCTGGTATTCGGAAAGGTTGATGCTGATCAGGTTGCGTTCGCCGCCATACAGCGCGTCGGCCAGGGCGTAAGCGGTTTCGGTTTTGCCGACGCCGGTGGGGCCGACCAGCAGGAACACGCCGACCGGTTTTTGCGGGTCGGTGAGGCCGGCGCGGTAGGCTTGCAGGCGTTGGGCGATGGTGTTCAGCGCGGTGCTCTGGCCCATGACGCGCAGGCCCATGCGCTGGCCGAGGGTGCGCACGGCATGGGCTTCGTCGGCGAGCATCTTGCCCACCGGGATGCCGGTCCAGCCGGCGATCACCGCAGCCACGGTTTTGCCGTCGACCTGTTCCGGCACCAGCGGATCATCCTGGCGAATGGCGTCCAGACCKGCCTCCAGGCGTACCAGTTCGGCGGCCAGATGATCGATGCGGCTGTCGGTGGCTTCGTCCGGTTTGTCGTTGTCGGCGCGTTCGCTCAAGGTGAGTAATTCGCGACGGGTTTCCAGCAGTTCGCGCACGGCGATCCGTTCTTCGTTCCAGCGGGTTTCCAGTTCGCGAATGGCCTGCACGTTACCCACGGATTCGGTTTCCAGCAGGGTGATGCGTTCACGGTGATCAAGCCCGGTGGCCTGTTCGCGGCGCAGGCGTTCGACTTCCTCCTTGAGACTTTGCTGGCGGTGACGCAGGCTTTCCAGCGGTGGCGGCACGTCATGCTGGCCGAGGGCGACCCGGGCACACGCGGTGTCGAGCACGCTGATGGCCTTGTCCGGTAACTGGCGCCCGGAGATGTAGCGGTGGGACAGTTTCACCGCTTCGTGGATCGCCGCGTCGAGCACCTGCACACCGTGATGCTGTTCCAGTTTCGCAGCCACGCCACGGAGCATTTCCACAGCGGTGATTTCGTCCGGCTCCTCGACTTGCACCAACTGAAATCGCCGGGCGAGGGCGGGGTCTTTCTCGAAGTATTTTTTGTACTCAAGCCAGGTGGTCGCGGCCAGGGTGCGCAACTCGCCACGGGCCAGCGCCGGTTTCAGCAGATTGGCCGCGTCGCTGCCGCCTTCCGCGCCGCCAGCACCAATCAGGGTGTGGGCTTCGTCGATGAACAGAATGATCGGTTTGTCGGCGCTGCGCACCGCGTCGATCACGCCTTTGAGGCGCTGCTCGAACTCGCCCTTGACCCCGGCGCCAGCTTGCAACAGACCGAGGTCGAGTACCCGCAGGCTGACTTCCTGCAACGACGGCGGCACATCCCCGGCGGCAATGCGCAACGCCAGGCCTTCGACCACCGCCGTTTTGCCCACTCCCGGTGCGCCGACCAGGATCGGGTTGTTCTGCCGACGGCGCAGCAGGATGTCGATGCACTGACGAATCTCGCCGTCGCGGCCGACGATGGGGTCGATGCGCCCGGCGTGGGCATCGGCGGTCAGGTCCTGGGTGAACTGGTCGAGCACCGAATCCTGTTTCGGTTGCGGATGGCCGGTACTGACCGGCCGCGTGCCGCCAACGTGTTCGCGCGAGTTTTCGGTCCACTCCAGCAAATTACTGCGCAAGGCTTCCCGTGGAATTTTCAACAGCGACGAGGCGCTATTGAGCAGCAGGCTGCGACGTTCATCACGGTCGAGCAGGGCCAGTAGCAGCAAACCGGAGCGAATGCTCTCCAGGCCAAGCACACTGGCCTGAACCACCGCGTCTTCCAGCAGGCCGATGGTGTGCGCCGAGAGCGCCGGGGTGCGGGTGCTGCCGGATTTGAACAGTTCCAGGGCCTTGTTGATTTCCGCCGTCAGGGCATCGCGCTCCAGCCCGAAGCGCGGCAGCAGCCAGGCGAAGTCGCCGCCCTCGATGTCCAGCAACTCCAGCAGCAAGTGTTCGATTTCGACGTAATGATGACCCCGTTGCAGGCAGCGCTGCGCGGCCCGTTCGAGGGCGCGGCGGTTGTCCGGGTTGAGGCGTCCGATCAGGCTGGCCAGTTCCATGTTCAGGTGATCTCCAGCTGACGAAGGCGGGTTTCGATCCGTTGCACGGCAAGGCTGGTCTGGCGTTGCAGGCCGCCGTTCCAACTGAGCAGGGGCGGGGCCTGGCGACCGAGTTTCATCGGACTGGCACCGCGCACCAACAGCACCAGTGTGCAATCCAGGTCGGGGCCGAAATACAGCGCGCTGAGACTGGCCAGCGCCGGATGGGCTTCACCGTCCGGCAGAAACCGCGCCGCCTGCGCCGAGGTCAGCGGGCCGAGGGTCAGGCGGATGCCGGCGTGTTCATCCCAGACCCGAGTGCCGGCCACCGCGTTACGACCCAGTTGCAGGTTGCGCCCACCCGGTTGCAGTCGACTGCGACTGGCCGGTGGGATTTCCCGCCAGGCACCTTCATAGGCGCTGAGTTCTACCGGCAGTTCGAAGTGCTCGCGTACGATCGCGGCGAAGCCGGCCAGGGAACGACGACCGTCGGCAAATAGCGCGCTGCACGCCAGTACCGCAGAGTCGGGTACGGCCTGGCGTTCCTGCAAGGCTTTGGGCAACAGCCCGGTCAGCGCTCGCAGTTGCGCCTGCACCGGCGACGCGCCGGGGGCTGTGAAGCCAACGGCGATCCGGTGTTTGCGCATCACCTTGTACAGCAGGCTGAGCAAGCGATGCTGGAACAGGTCGAGGAATTCGGCCGGAGCGTGATCCTTGGCCCGGGCCCGTTGTTGCAGCCATTCCTGATAGGCGTAGGGCAGGGGGCCGTCCGGCCCGCCGAGGCCAAACACTGGTGTCGTGAGCGTCGGTGGCTGGTCAGCTTCCTGAGTCAGACTTTCGATTTCACTGGCGGAAAACAGCGGCGTCAACGGCCCGCGCAGGCGCAAGGCTTCCGCTTGAGGGGCGGTGCCGCTGCCCAGGGATTCGGCTTGCGGGTGTTCGCGTTCCAGCAGCAACAACGCCTGCAACAACTCGAACGCCTGCGGATCGCGCCGCAGCTTCTGACTCAGACTCAGAGGGACAGCGGCATGCCGGCTTGGGGTTGCCATGTCTTGACCTCCTTGTCTGACTGGACCAGAACCGTGCGCACGAAGCGATTGGCCGTGGCATAGAGTGAAAAGAACTGCGCCAGCACCGCTGAGAACAGCACGGCGCTGCTGCCGACGAAATGCTGTGGGTCGAGTTGCAGCCGGACCTCCAGCCCATTGCGCCAGCCGCGCCACGCGTCTTCACCAACATGGGCGATCACCCGTTCGCAGCCGAGGCTTAACAAACCGTCGATTTGCCGCAAGGCGCTGGCCTCGTCACGCAGGTTGTGCAACTGGAGGATTTCCTTGAGGGCATCCAGCGCTTGCGGCCCCTCGACCAGTGACAAATGGTTGAGGGTCAGTTGCGACACCAGCCGCCAACGGGATTCGCCATCCAGTCGCGGCAAACTCTGCGGGCTCGGCGGGTTACGCAAACGGGCCCAGGCCACCGGCCCCGGTCGTTCGAAACCCAGGGGCGTGCCGGCCGGCAGGCTCTGGGCCAGATGCCGGTTGGTGCACAGCAGTTCGGCGGTGAGGCTGTATTCGCTGGCCTCGGTCAGCGGATCGAGCCGGGTGTCCACCAGGCTCACCATCAGGTCGGTGCCCAGCCGATTAGGGGTCATGCCGCTGACCCGTCGCGCATGCCAATAGCACTGTTTGTCGCCGCCGATATGCTGGCTGCCGTAATACGCTGGCACCCGTTGCACGCCCTGGCTTGAGCTGGCGCGCATGGCGCGGATGCTGTGGATCTCGACGCTGTTTTCCCGGTGACTGTCGGCGACCAGGCGATACTCGCTGCGGGTGCCGTCCGGGCGCAGTGGTTCCGAGGTTCGTGGAAACAGGTTGATCACCGGTGCGCAGCCCAGGGCGAAGTCGCTGGCCTGAAGGTGCAGGCGGTTGGCCGGGGCGCGGTCGAACACGATGTACAGGTACAGCGTCTGGCTGTCGCTGGCGGCGCCGGCCAATGGAATGTCGAAGAAGTTGAATTTGTCCGGGAACGCAAAGTACTCGGCGAGCAGGCGCATGCCCGGATGCACGCCGTCCTCGTCCGGCAACAGCACTTCGTCGCTGGCAAAACCGACGATTTGCGGCAACCCCTCCAGCATGACCGGCACGCTGCCGACCGGTCCGGCCAGCACCTTTACCGCGTGAGCGCCGAGCAAGTCATACAGGCAGGCGTTGATCACCGGCGAGGCGGCCAGGTGCACGCGCAATTGTTTGATGGCCAGCGTCGACCATTGGCTTTCACCCAGGCAACGCAGGCTCAGGCGCAGGGCCGAACGCGCTTGCGCCACACCGGTCAGGGCCTGGGCTTCGTCGCTGCCCAGCAGCAGCGCTTCGTTGATTTCCACYGGCCACAATCGAACCGCGGCGCTGGTGCGAAAGTGGATGCTCTCGCCTTTGCTGGTGGTGACGAATAGCGGTGTGTCGCGGGGCAATGGATAACCATCGTTCAGGTTGCCCTTGCTCGGGTCCGGCTCGAACTGCACGATCGCGCAGGACGGCAACGGCCGCATGGCCAACGGGTAAAGCTGTTCGAGTAAGGCATCGCTGAATTCGGCGTAGTCGTCATCGAGTCGCCGTTGCAGGCGTGCGGCGAGCAAGGCGAAACCTTCGAGCAGCCGTTCGACATGTGGGTCGGGGCATTCACCGGGGGACAGTTCCAGGCGTCTGGCGACCTTGGGATATCGCTCGGCAAAAATGCTCCCGGCGTGGCGCAGCCAGGTCAGTTCGCGTTGGTAGTAATCGAGCAGTTGCGGGTCAATCGAGTCGCTCATGACGCACCTCAAGACCATGGCTGGCCTTCTCGATGACAAATGCCACGGGCCAGTGCTGCTGGCCGCTGCGCAATTCGCCCACCAGCCGAATGCTCAGTTGCTGCGGATGGCCGGGGACCGGATTGACCTGGACCTCGCCCAGTTGCAGGCGCGGTTCGAAATGGCTGATGGCCTCGCGCACTTCCCGCGCCAACTGACGACGGTCATCGCTGCGCTGCTGTTGCAAGGCCGTCCAGTCAGCGATGCCGTAGTCGAGAATGCTCGGTGGGGAGGTCAGCGGACGTGAGCCGCGTCGGGTGTTGAACAGGCGCAGCAACTCCGTGTGCACCGAGTCGAGCAGCCCCTGGCGATCGAACACCTGCACGGTGTCGACCTCGCTGGCGGCGAGGCGCTCGAACAACGGTGGGAGCATGCCGGTGCCTGCCATGGCCGACGCGTCCGCTTACTTGACGAGCTTGTTGGCGGCCATGTCCCAGGTCGAGGCGGCCGTGCCTTCCTTGGTGCCGTCGTCTTTCTGGGCGGTGAGCTCCCACTTGATCTTGGTGAAGTTCAGGGAAATGGTTTCCACCGGTTTGCCACCCGTACCACCACTGACGCTGACATTGGACAGCACCACGTTGGTCAGTGTGTAGATGATGAACGGCATCAGCTTACCGCTGCCTTCGGCGGCGTTACGGCCGATGGTGATCTTGGCTTCGGGGATCGGTTTGCCGGCGCAGCAATATTCGTTGAGGGAAGGCGTCGAGCTGTCGACGAACTTGGTCAGGGTGAACTCGCCGATGTGCGGCTTGCCGGAAGTGCGCTCCGAGTTGCTGACGTCGTTGGTCACCTGCATGGCCACGTTGTGGCTGTAGGACATGACTTCGATCTTGTCCTTGTAACCCTCGAGCAAGCTATCGCCTTTGATGTCGCCGCCGAGGTCGAGAATGATTGCATCCATCGCATGAAACTCCTGAAAGTAATCGTGCTAGATAAGCAGGGGAATCCCGCCGGGTTGACCCCGGCGGGAGGCAGGTCAGGCGGCTACCGGTGGCGGCAGGGTCGCGACCAGGCGGATCGACGCGGTCAGTTCCTCAAGCTGGAAGTGCGGCCGCAGGAACACCGTGGCCTTGTAGGCTCCGGGCTTGCCGGCGACCTCGGTCACATCCACCCGGGCTTCACGCAACGGGTACTGCGCCTTGATCTCTTGCGGCGCGTTGTCGTTGATCAGCACGTAGTCGGCGATCCAGTTGTTGAGGTAGGTCTGCACATTGTCGCGGGTCATGAAACTGCCGACTTTGTCGCGCATGATCACCTTCAGGTAGTGCGCGAAACGCGAGGCCGCGAGCACGTACGGCAGCATCGCCGAAATCCGCGCGTTGGCATTCGCCTCGTTGGTGTTGTAGACCTTGGATTTGTTGGTGGTCTGGCCGCCGAAGAACACCGCCACGTCGCTGTTTTTCTTGTGGCACAGGGCGATGAAACCGAGGTCGTTGAGCTCTTTCTCGCGACGGTCGGTGATCGCCACTTCGGTCGGGCATTTGAGCGACAGGTCACCGGAGGTTGTACGGAAGGTATGGGCCGGCAAGCCTTCCACCGCACCACCGCCTTCGGCTCCGCGAATCGCCGCGCACCAGCCGTATTTGGCGAAGGCTTCGGTGATCCGTTGCGACAAGGCCCACGCGGCGTTGCCCCACAGGTATTTGCCGTGGTCGCTGCCGTTGACGTCTTCGACGTAGTTGATGCCTTCCACCGGCGACGTGTCAGGACCGTAAGGCAGGCGCAGCAGGAAGTGCGGCAGCACCAACGATACGTAGCGCGAATCTTCGCTTTCACGGAACGAGCGCCACTTGATCAGCTCCTGGCTCTCGAACACTTTCGACAGATCCCGTGGCACGGCCAGTTCGGTGAAGCTGTTCATGTCGAACAACCGAGGGCTGGCGGCGGCAATGAATGGCGCATGGGCGGCCGCCGCGACGTTCGACAGTTTCTCCAGCAGGCCGATGTCCTGCGGGTGCCGGCCGAAGGTGTAGTCACCCACCAACAGGCTGAACGGGTGGCCGCCGAAGGTGCCGTATTCCTCTTCGTAGATCTTCTTGAACAGCGCGCTCTGGTCGAACTCGACGGCTTTTTCCAGGTCGTTCTGCAGCTCTTTCTGGGTCACGTTGAGCAGGCGCAATTTCAGCCGGGAACTGGTCTCGGTGTTCTTAACCAACAAGTGCAGGCCGCGCCAGGAGGCTTCAAGTTTCTGCAGGTCCGGGTGGTGCAGCACTTCGTTCAGTTGAGCGCTGATCAGCTCGTCGATCTGGCTGATGCGGTCGTTGATCATCGCCACGGTGTCCTTGTCGACGGCCATGCCTTCATCGAGGACCTGAGTGGCGAATTCCGCGAGCATGTCGCGGGCGTAATCCTGTTGGCTGTCGTCATGGGCCATGCGGCCTTTGGCGATTATTTCATCGAGCAAGGACAAGGTCTCGCTTGCACTGTCACTGGCTTGGGTCTGGGCGGCGGATGAGGCGGGCATGGCAAAATTCTCCCTGGGTGGATGAGCGATCAGGCTTGCGGTTCAGCCGGTGCTTCGCTGTCGCCAGCAGGAGCGGGAGCGGCGGTGTCCGGACGAGCCGACTTGATCTCTTGCAGTCCCTCGGTGTTGGCAATGACGTCACGCAACAGCTTGTCCAGATCATCGTTGCCGTCGAGTTTGGTCAGCAGGTCGCGCAGACGCTGGCGAGCTTCGAACAGACGCCGCAGCGGAGTGACTTGCTCGACCACCTTGACCGGGTCGAAGTCATCGATGTGTTTGAAGTTGAGCTCGATGTTGAGCTTGCTGTCGTCGCCGCTGAGGGTGTTGTTGACCTGCAAGGTGGCGCGCGGGCCGATCGAGGCGAGGACTTCATTGAAGTTGTCGCGGTCGATTTCGGTGAAACGCCGTTCATTCAATTTCGGGAGTGGTTCGAGAGGCTTGCCGGAGAGGTCGGCAAGAATACCGACAACCAATGGCAATTCTTTCTTCTCGATCGCGTTGCCGATTTCGACGTCGTAGGTGATTTGCACCCGGGGTGGGCGAACCCTGTCTAGCTTGTGCTGAGTACTTTCTGCCATGGTGGCTGACTCCGATGCATGAGGCGGGAGCAATGCATCGGGAGGCCCGTTTCATCGCATTCCCTTACTGGACCGTAGGTTAGAAAGGGAGGGCAGAGGACCTGTCATTCCTTTGACGAACCTTCCGAATTCGTCGTGCCGACCGAACTACCCAAGACGCTAGAACAGGTCTATAAAAAAGCAAACGAAAAACGTTTTTGGACCGTGTCGAGAAAAGGAAAATTCATTTTGTACGCACGTCTTTTTTCTTTGGTTCTGCTCCTCTCACTCGCCGGGTGTTCGTTGTTCGGGCCTCGCGTCGATCTCGATAACCTGACGCTGGACGTCGCGCCCCGCGCCAACGACGACACCCCGATTGCGGTGGACTTCATTGCGGTGAACGACGCAGATCTGCTCAAGCAATTGTCGGGTATCACCGCCCGCCAGTGGTTCGCCGAGCGTGAGCAGTATCAGCGCGACTACCGACAGCTGATGACAGTCTGGGGACTGGAGCTGGTGCCGGGTCAATTCATCGACAAACAACCCTTTCCGTTGGGGGGGAAGCGGGCGGCTGGACTTTTAGTCTTCGCCAGCTATACCACTCCCGGAGCACACCGGTTGCGGCTGGACGATCAAAGCAACGCCTGGCTCAAGTTCGACAGTCGCGAGATGACACTGGTCAGCGATCCCCCGAACTGAACACCGGGGGATTAAGGCGCGTAAACAGACATGTAGGAGCCAGGCCGCCATTGGTGCGGCGTCACGAGAGGTCGAAGGGAATCGTATGAGTCTGCTTCCTGACGCGGTTTGCTGGCATGAGGGCATGCAGTTGCTGCCCCAGCATTTTCAGTTGCAAGGGCTCCGGGCCGAGGCGTTGGTAGCGCATTTCGCCCAAGCATGTAATCCGTGGTTCTGGGGCGTGACCCGCGTTGAATTCGATCCCTCGGCACTGAGCGCCGGGCTGGTGCGCCTGCTCAATTTGCAGGCGACGTTGCCGGACGGTTTGCCGGTCAATTTGCAGGCCGGTGTCGGGCCGATGCTGGAGCTCGACGTCAGTGAAGCGATCGACGCCACGGACAACGCCACTGTCACCGTTTACCTGGCGGTCAGTCCGCTGTGGCGTGCCGGTCAGTTACTGCCGCTCAAGGGGCGATTGCAGTCGGTGGTCGGCGATGCGCTACCGGATCTCACCAGCGGCGAGTACCCCGAATCGATCACGGTGTGGCGCCCGAATCCGCGTTTGTGCACGCAACTGAACAAGGCCGATTCGGTCTGCCTGCCGCTGCTGAGAATTCGCAAGGAAGGCGGCGGTTTTCTTGCGTTGCCTTACACACCACCGACGCCGTGCCTGTTACCCGAATCGGTGGTGGGCCGGCGCGTGGCGGGACTGTGTGCCAGGGCGCGGGAGAAATGCATGTTCCTCGCCGGTCGCTTGCGCCAGGCGCAGCAGGCCGGCAATCAGGATGATTCGATGGAAATCCGGCGTCAGTTGACCGCGCTGTGGGCGCGGTTGCCGGAAGTCGAAGGTCTGCTGAACAGTCGCGTGGCCACGCCGCAGGCGCTGTATGGCTCGCTGCTCGGGCTGACCGGCGCCTGGTCGGCGCTCGATCCATTGGCGGGTGTTCCGGCGTTCGCCCCGCTGGATTTTCTGGAGTTGCAGCGCGGCTATGAAACGGTGCTCGACTGGCTGGAAAAGACCCTCGAACTGATCCGCGCCGGCTATCGCAGCCTGGCGTTCGAGCGCAACGAACAATCCTTCTCGATTCAATTGCCCGACGACCAACCGAGCCAACGGCTGGTCATCGGTTTGCGCATGCCCAATGGCGCCAGCGAACAGGCCGCCAGCGAATGGTTGAGCGGAGCGATCATCGCCTCGCAGCCGCACATCCCATTGCTCAGCCGTCAGCGCATGAGCGGTTTGTCCCATCAGGCCATGAGTCGCAATGAGCAAGTGGCCTACGGCGTCGGCGACGATACGCGGTTGTTCGTGGTGACGGCCGAAGGCCAATGGTTCGACGGGCAGTTGCCGTTGCTGATTGCCGCACCGGCTTCCAGGCTGGCCAGCAGTCCATGGCAAGTGGTGTTGTTTGTGGCCCAGGCGAGTGAAAGTGCTTGATCGAGGAAGGAACGTCATATGTCTGAGGGGAATGCCGGGACAGGTACACGCGGCCTCAACGAAGCGCCGCTGAGCAGTGCTTTTCGCCAGGCCTGGCAGCAATGGTCCCAGGACTGGAGCCAGTTGCCCAAGGACAGCGAAGACGAAGCGCTGGTGGAAGCGGTGGTCGAACTCTCCACGCAAATCTCCCAACGCCTCTGGCGAACGGCCTTCGCCAAAGTCGGTGACGCCGCCACTGAACAAGTCAAAGCGCTGGTCTATGCCTTTGTCGCGCTGGTCGATGAAACCTTGCTGTTCACGCCGTGGCCGGGCCAGTCGGCCTGGCAGGATAAACCCCTGGAATCGCGGATGTACTCCAGTCGTCAGGCCGGCGAGCGGATACCGTTGGCGATCAAGGAACTGCTGGATGAGCAAATCCCTACCACTCGCGATCTGGCCAATGTCTATTTGCAGTGCCTGGTGCTGGGCTTTCAGGGGCGTCTGCGGGGTGAACAGAATCAGGCCCAGCATGAAAAATGGCGCCTGGCGCTGTTCACCTTTGCCTGGCAGCACGAGGCGGATTATGCCGATGTCAGCGCCCGGCTCGAACAACCTTCGGCGGTGACGCCGCTGCAATTGCCGGTGCGTCTTTCGTTGCCCGATGGCTTTCGCCTGGGGTTGGGAATTCTTGCCGTGGTCCTGCTGCTGACCGGGTTGGGGCAGTTGTTCTGGCGTGACATTCGCCAGGAGCTCGAACCGGTCTTGCAACTGACCGATTCGGTGGTCACCTCGGAGCAAGACTCATGAGCACGCTGGGGATTATCGGCCTGATCATCGTCGTGCTGTTGGTGCTGGCGATTGTCGCCGTGGCGGTCTGGTGGTTGCGCACGCAAAGCGGCGCGGCGATCCGCAGTTTTTACCTGGCGGTGCGGCAGATGGAGCAGGAGCAGGGCACCCGGGATCGCTACCAGATTCCCTGGCTGCTGATGCTCGGCAACGAGACTCAGGGCACGCAGTTGTGCACCCAGTGGCGCTTGCAGCCCACCGACAAACCGGGCTGGTTCGGTCGCTGGTGGTCGGACCCCGAAGGTGCCGTATTGGTGGTGCCCCAGGCGCTGTTTTTGCCGGATGAAGGCATGCACCTGCAACGGGGTGGCTGGTGGCGCTTGCTGGGTTTGATCCTGCGCTTGCGCAGTCAGCGTCCGCTGGACGGCGTGATCTGGACGGTGCCGATCAGTCGGCTGGGTAATGCCGAGCAGGCGGCGGCCCTCGGCCTGGCGGCGCGTCGACGTTTTATCGATCTATTGCAGCGCTTCGGTTTGAGTCTGCCGGTGTACGTGGTCGTTACCGGCATGGAAGAGTTGCCGGGTTTTCAGGAGTTGATTAGCGCGCTGCCGGTCGAGGCTCGCGAACGTACGCTCGGCTGGTCCTCGCCCCACGGGCCCGATGCGGTGTGGCAGGCGCAATGGAGCGATCAGGCGCTGGATCAGGTCAACCGGGCCCTGGCGGAATCGATCATCGAAATCGGCGCCTTGTCCGGGCAATTGAGCGTCGATCTGTACGGCTTGCCGGAACGCTTCGAAGCCTTGCGGCGCAATCTGCAATCCTTGCTGGAACCGGTTTTCCAGGGTAATGCGCAAGGCGAAGCACCGCGTTTTCGCGGGGTTTATTTCACCGCCAACCAGCCCTCGGATGACAGCGCCGACGGGTTTTCGGCCTACGACACCGGCTTGCAGCAGAGCGCTTTCGCCCGGCAACTGTGGCAGCGGCGGGTGGTCGCCGAGCGCGGTCTGGCTCAGGTGGTGCCGCGTCTGTTACGCCTGCGTCAGCGCTGGCAGCGCGTGACCGGTGGGGTGGCGCTGGTGGTCGCGCTGCTGTGGGGCGCTGGCATGCTGTGGGTGTGGCAGGACTCGGAAAAGGATGCCCATGAGTTGTCGCGCCTGATGCAAGGGGCGCAGAAAAATTACGTGGCGGTCACGGATGAATCTCATCGGCTGGAGGCGACCCGGCGCAACGTCCAGGGTTTCTGGCGGGTGCTGGAGAAGGCGCAGCGCTGGCGCTTCACCTCGGTGGTGTTTCCGACCTCCTGGTTCTCCTCGCTGGATGCGCAGTTGGAGAACGAATTGCGCCTGACCGCACAAAGTCACTTGTTGTTGCCGCTGCGCGATCTGTTGAGCGCGGATCTGGCGCAACTCAAGACCATTCGCAACACCGAACGACGGGGCAACGTCGAAAGCGAAGACCCGGCCCAATGGCAAAACTACGTCAAGGCCACGGAGCTGGTCGAGCGTGCGGTGAGTCTGGAGCAGCAGAACCAGTGGTTCAGTCAGGCGCTGAACAACACCAAGGCGCCGCTCGAAGACCTGGTGTTGCTGAGCAACAACGCCCTGTCGCTGAACCTCAACGCTGGCACGTTGCACCGCGCCGGTTTTTACAACCGGGCGCTGCTGGATGTCGACAACAGTGAGTTGAAACCACTTGACCTGACCGTCGAGCGCGCGCAGATCGAGGAGAACTTCCTCGGGCTCATGGAGCGCTGGCTGGACCAGTATTTTCTCGCTGACAACTTTGTCCGTCAGGCCGGTTATCTACGTTTGCACCTGGAGCGGCTAGAGGTCGGCAGCGGCAATTCCCTCACCGAGCTGGAAGATCTGCGGGCGTTGATCGACGACCTGCAAGCGCTGGTCGGCTTGACCAACTCGGCGTGGAGCCGGGGCAAGGGACAGGATCTGGTGCCCGGTTACCGGGCGATGATGGACAAGGTGCGCCAAAGCACATTGCTTGGTCCGCAGGTCGAACAGCAACTGGATCAACAGGCGTCGAAGTTGCAGCAGAGCTTTCGTGACCAGTGGATCACCCAGGCCGGGGCCAGGGACAATTTGCTGATTCAGCAAGGCAGCGGGCAACTGGTCTTGCAGGAGCATGTGGTGCAGTTGAACAACGCGGTGCAGGCACTGTTCAAGCGTGATTTCGTCGCCATCGCCTTGCAGGCGGATCAGTCCGACGTCCCGGATGGACAGGGGCGCGGTGTTGATGGCGACGACCTCGACAGTGCGCTGAACTACTTCGCCAGTTACAAGAGTTATGCCGCCGAAGAGCTGCCGCGCATCCCCCCGGCGTATCGCGGCGCGTTGCTGCAAGCGGCCGAAGGCGCGGTGGTCAAGGCCATGTTGTCGAGCCTGCGCGAGCACAATGCGCAGGTCCAAAGTGGTGTCTTCAATGTGCAGGCCTCTCAGGCGATTGCCTTGCAAAAGGCTTTTGTCGAAGTGCGCCGCAGCGATCTGGCCACGCGTTTGCAAACCGCTTTGAACCGCCGCGCCCTGGCCGACATCGTCAGTGGCCTCGATGAAATCGTCGCCCAGCCGCTGTTCAGCGGGCGCACCGAAATCAGCCAGTGGGACGGCTCGAAAAACTTCGGCCTGCAACTGTATGGCGCCAATGACGTTCAGGATCTGAAACTGAGCCTCAAGCAGCAGTTCAATACCATGCTCGGCATCACCGAACGCCGCACTTCGGCGCTGGAATGGCTGAAAGTCCAGCAACAGAACCTCTCGGCGCTGGATTACGAACGGGTGACGCAGTTCAGTGCGCTCAACGATGAACTGCTCAAATACAAAGAACAGAACCCCGCCAGTTCGCCAGCGCAGATCGAGCAGTTGGTGAGCCGCGACTTCATCGAAATGGACGTCGCGTCCTGTGGCCAGATCCTGCAAACCGCCAACCTGTCCGGTGGGCGCGGAACGTTGGCATTGCGCGCCGTGGATCTGCAACAAACCGCCATGCAACGCTGCCAGTTCCTGCAACAGCAGCAGGCTGCGGCGGCCTGGAATGAGCTGGCCAATTATTTCAACCAGTACCTGGCAGAGCGCTTTCCGTTTGCCAATGGCTTGCAGGCCAGCGACGCCGACCCGGCCCGGGTCCAGCATTTGCTGGAGCTGATCGACAAGCGTTTGCCGGTGGCGCAGGCCGGATTGGCTCTGAGCCAGACCCCGGAACGCCTGGCCGCCGAGGACTTTCTCAATCGTCTGAAGCAAGCCAGCACCTGGCTGGGGCCGATGTTCGTGCGCGACAAGAGCGGCGTGCTGGGGGTGGAGATGGATGTGCGCTGGCGTACCGATCGGGAGGAAGAGCGCGGTGCCGACCAGGTGATTGCCTGGGGCTTGAATGCCGGGAATCAACAGATCAACTACCCCGGCGAAGCTCAGCAGAACCTGCGCTGGATGGTCGGCCAACCAGTCCGGCTGACCTTGCGTTGGGCCAGAAATGGCTATCAGCGTCCGGCCAACGATCCGTTACAGCCGAGCCTGGTGGTGCGTGATCTGGAAGCGGGTTGGGAGTACAGCGGTCCATGGTCGCTGTTGCGCTTGATGCGTTCGCACGTGTCGGTGCAGCGCCAGCCGAACCTGGACTACACGGATTTTCCGTTGACCTTGCGCCTGCCCGTGACCACGCAGGCCAGCGCAGCGGAGCAAACCCTGATGTTTGTGCGCCTGTCGTTGATGACCCAGGGCTCGAAATTGCCGTTGTCCATTCAGCCCTTGCCGACCCGGGCTCCGCGTTCACCGTTCCTGGTGACGCGCTCGACCGCGGCGATTGAATCCCATGAGGAGGAGGGCCTGTGAATCAACCATCAACACCGTTGCCGGAACTGATTACGCAACTGCTCGAACCGATCAGCAAGGAGGCGCCTTGTGGTCAGGATTTGCGTTATGAACCCGAGTTCGACCGGTTGCGCGAACTGCGCCGCGAGGATGACACCAGTTTGCCGACGGGGGTGTGGCAGTCGTCGATCAAGCGCGCCCAGTGGCCGGAGCTGGAAAAACTGGCCACGAGCCTGCTGCTCGAGCGCAGCAAGGATTTGATGCTCAGCGCCTGGCTGGGGGAGGCCTGGCTGCATCAGGACGGGCTCGATGGGTTGCCGGGCAGCCTGGCGCTGGTGGCCGGGTTGTGCGAACGCTATCCCGAACACCTGCACCCACAGGCTGAGGATGGCGACCTGTCGTGGCGAGTGATACCGCTGGAATGGTTGGCTCGACGCTACGCTGAAGTGTTGCTGACCCGAGTGCCGTTGTTCGAACCGCACAACCACGAATTCGACGGCTTCTGTCTGGACGCCTGGCGCCGGTTGCAGTTGCAACAGGTGCAGGGCAGCGACAGTAAAGCGGCCAAGACCTCGGCCGAGAACGCGCGCAACGAACAGAAAAAAATCACCGAACAGATTCGTGCCACACCGTTGTCATTCTGGTTGCGCAGCCAGGGCAGTCTGCTGCTCAGTCAGCAGCACTTGCAGCGCCTGGAGGTGTGGAGCGACGCTTTTCTCGGGAATCAGGCCCCAGGCTTTAAGGCGCTGCAGGACGTGATCGACGCGTTGTTGACCCTGGTTCAGGAGTTTATCGCCATGCATCCACGAAAACCGACCCCGGCGCCTCCGGTCGAAACGCCAGTGGTGGCTGCATCGAGCCCCAGCCCGACCGCCGCGTCTGAAGTCCTTGCAGTGCCCCAAGTGTTCAGCGAACCGGCGAATCGTGAAGAGGCGTACCGGCAATTGCTGCTGATCGCCGAGTACCTGGCGCGCACCGAACCCCACAGCCCGGTGCCCTATCTGATCAAGCGGGGTGTGGAGTGGGGCAACAAGCCCCTGAGCGAGCTGCTGGGCGAACTGATCAGCGCCGATGCCGAATCCCGACGACTCTGGACACTGTTGGGCGTTCTTTAGTGATTGAGCCGGGTGGTTGTCGACGGTGGCGGTAACGCAATGGGCGTCAGTACCGGTTGACCGGAAAAAAACGCCGTCAGGTTTTTGCCGGCCAGCTCGACGGTGCCTTGGGTGGCCTCCGGGGACAATCCGGCGACATGCGGAGTCAGAATCACGTTGGCCAACCCCTTGAGGGCGTCCGGTACCTGGGGTTCGTGGTCGAAGACATCCAGCGCGGCACCGGCGATCCGCCGCTGTTCGAGCGCGGTGATCAGGTCCGCCGTGACGACCACGCTGGCTCGGGCGATGTTGACGAGGAATCCGTTGGGCCCCAGGGCGTCGAGCACTTGCCGGTTGATCAGGTGTTGGGTGCCGATCCCGCCCGGGGTGGCAACTATCAGAAAGTCTGATTGGCGTGCCAGCTCGGTAGGCGTCGAGCAATAGCTGTACGGCACATCGCTGCGATGCTGGCGGTTGTGGTAGCTCACTCTCATATCGAAGCCGTTGGCGGCACGTTTGGCGATAGCGAGGCCAACGGCACCGAGGCCGAGGATGCCTATGTGTTTGCCGGCCAGCGAAGGACGCATGATCTTCGGCCACTCGCCCCGACGGACGGCAGCATCTGCCCGAGGGATGTCACGAACCAGTGCCAGCAGCAACGCCATGGCGTGATCGGCAACGGAGGAGGCATTGACGCCGGCGCCGTTGGTGACAGTGATGCCTCGGTTGACGGCGGCCTGCAGGTCGACGTGTTCGTAACCGGCGCCGATCACGCAGATGATCTTGAGGTTGGGCAGGGCGGCGATTTCATTGGCATACAGGCCCAACGGGCCACGCGTCAGCACCGCATCGATCTGGCTGCCCTGCCGGGCAATGGCGGCAGCGCGCTCGGCCGGGGTTGGGGCCAGGATCAAATGAAACCCCTGATGTTCGAGAATCGGCAGGTATTCATTGATGGTTTCAACCAGTACCAGAACGGTTGCGGTCATGCTGGGCTCCTGTGGGCAGCGGAGTGTGGGGCTCGAACGTCGCGTCAGATTGCTGACTCCAGAGCAGATTGGCAACGGTCCGAGATCATAGGCTATTGGTTGGCAAGCACCTGTGCAGGCGTTGGCGATACCGGCGAGCTTCTTAGATACAACACTAGATCAGTGCGCGGCAGGTGGAGAGGATTTGTCCGCGATGAAATTGCCGCAGCAGCTGTCGAGCCTGCGTTCGGCTGCGCAGCAGTCGTAAAGTCAGGCGCTGCGGTTCGTCAGGCACACCGTACATTAGGGTTTACTAAAGCGTGTCAGAAAACGACACATCGCATACCCGCTGCCGACAATTATTTTTCTAAAAGCGACAGGCCTTTGATCTGCTCCCACAACCATTGCTCAGCTAAGCCTTTGCTTCTGCTCGTTTATCGCGGAGAATCCCGCCCCTGTTTCGGCCGGAGCATGTCTGTCGGTTTTTTCCGACGCGTCCTGACCGAGTGGCAAGTGACCGGAAAGCGGAGATCCGACCGGATGAATGATCAGGCCAATAGCGTCGACGAACGCTATGTAGCGGCGACACCAGCGAGCCTCGAAAGCTGGAATCGCCATGACACCACCTGGATGCTGGGCCTGTTTGGCACGGCAATCGGGGCCGGTACCCTGTTTTTACCCATCAACGCGGGGCTGGGCGGCTTTTGGCCGTTGCTGATCCTGGCATTGCTGGCGTTCCCCATGACGTTTTACGCGCACCGTGGCCTGACCCGCTTTGTGCTGTCCGGTCGTGAAGGTGCAGACATCACCGAAGTGGTGGAAGAACATTTCGGCATTAAGGCCGGTGCGCTGATCACCTTGTTGTATTTCTTCGCGATCTTCCCGATCCTGCTGATCTACAGCGTGGCCCTGACCAACACCGTGGGCAGTTTCCTCGAACATCAGCTGCACATCATGCCGCCACCGCGCGCCGTGCTGTCGTTCGTGCTGATTCTCGGCCTGCTGGCGGTGGTGCGTTGCGGTGAGCAGGTGATCGTCAAGGCCATGAGCCTGATGGTGTATCCGTTCATCGTCGCGCTGCTGTTCCTGGCGGTGTTCCTGATTCCTCACTGGAATGGCGGCATCCTCAGCACCGCGTCCACGCTGCCTGAGTCGTCGGCGCTGCTGCACACCCTGTGGCTGGCGATTCCGGTGATGGTGTTCTCGTTCAACCATTCGCCGATCATTTCGGCGTTCGCGGTGGACCAGAAACGTCGCTACGGCACGCATGCCCAAGAGCGCAGTTCGCAGATCCTGTCCCGCGCCCACCTCTTGATGGTGGTGATGGTGCTGTTCTTCGTCTTCAGCTGCGTGTTGACCCTGTCGCCGGCGCAACTGGCGGAAGCCAAGGCACAGAACCTGTCGATCCTGTCGTACCTGGCCAACCACTTCAGCAACCCGACCATCGCCTTCGCGGCGCCGTTGATTGCCTTCGTGGCCATTTCCAAGTCATTCCTGGGCCACTACATCGGCGCAAGCGAAGGCTTGAAGGGCTTGATCGTCAAGAGCGGCAAACGCCCGGCGCCGAAGACCCTGGACCGCATGACCGCAGCGTTCATGCTGGTGGTCTGCTGGGTCGTCGCGACCCTGAACCCGAGCATTCTCGGCATGATCGAAACCCTCGGTGGCCCGGTCATCGCGGCGATTCTGTTCCTGATGCCGATGTACGCGATCCGCAAAGTACCGGCGATGGCGCGTTACCGTGGCCAAGCCTCCAACGTCTTCGTGACGCTGGTGGGCCTGGTGGCCATTTCGGCGTTGATCTACTCGCTCAGCGCCTGAAACAGCGGGCGATCAATCGGAGCTGCCCCGGTTGATCGCCCCCTTCGAATGCCCGGCCAGACGACCTTTGGTTCGCTGGCGGCAATGCTCGATAGCCGCAACGGCTTTTTCGCAGGCCTTGCACAGCGTGGCCGGCGCAGAAGCTTGCTGCGGTGCGAACCACTCGGGGCAGAAGCTGATCACGCCGTCCGGCGAATGCATCCATTGGCTCATAACGTGTTGAACCGTCCCGCTCAGGCCCTTTCTGGCGCGCAAGGCGTTAAGTGATGGCGCACAGAGCTGGTCCAGCGCCAGCCGATGGACCTCGCGCAAGAACGGTGAAATCTGTACCGAAAGGTAGGCAATGCCGAACGTCTCCTGGGCCACACGTGCGCCCAACGCCCAAAACGAGCCCACCACCACGATATCCTCATGGCGCCGCGCTGCGATGTAGTCATAGGTCGGTTCGAGCAGGTGCGAGACTGCGTTCCACTGCTCTGCCAAAGCGCTTTTCGAGTCTCGCGGGCGGGGCGTGTCGTCGCAGGCTTGCTGGCCTAACGGCTCGAATTCCAGCCCGTACTGTTCGACGGTGGCTTTGAACGCCGGCAGGCTGCACAAGGTCGCGCGATGACCGCGCAGGTTCAGCGCATTGGCCAGGCCAATGAAGGGGAAAACGTCACCGGGCGAACCGATGGCGATCAGGATGACCCGCATGACTCCTCCTTGAGATAAGGCCCGTGGGGCCTCGTGGCACGCCGTCCTGGTGCCGACATCAGGCAAAGATAGCTGGGTAATCGGCGTCAGGCATAAAAAAACGCCGCTCATCTCACGATGGGCGGCGTTTTTTATGGCTTTGTAGCGTTAGGCTTGAACGACCGGGATGTTGGCGTTCGCAGCAGCTTCACGGAACTCGGCGATCTGGTCGAAGGACAGGTAGCGGTAAACGTCGGCCGCCATGCTGTCGATCTTGCCAGCGTATTCCATGTACTCCTCGACGGTCGGCAGGCGACCCAGGATGGACGCAACGGACGCCAGCTCGGCCGAAGCCAGGTAGACGTTCGCGCCGTCACCCAGACGGTTCGGGAAGTTACGGGTCGACGTCGACACCACGGTGGAGTTCGGCTCTACACGTGCCTGGTTACCCATGCACAGCGAGCAGCCTGGCATTTCCATGCGTGCGCCGGCCTTGCCGTAGATGCCGTAGTAGCCTTCTTCGGTCAGCTGGTGAGCGTCCATTTTGGTCGGCGGCGACAGCCACAGACGGGTTGGCAGCTGACCTTTGACCTGTTCCAGCAACTTGCCGGCAGCGCGGAAGTGACCGATGTTGGTCATGCACGAACCGATGAACACTTCGTCGATCTTCTCGCCAGCAACGCTGGAGAGCAGACGGGCGTCGTCCGGATCGTTTGGTGCGCAGAGCACAGGCTCATTGATGTCCGCCAGATCGATTTCGATGACTTCGGCGTATTCGGCGTCGGCATCGGCTTCCATCAGTTGCGGGTTGGCGATCCAGGCTTCCATCGCTTGAGCGCGACGCTCCAGGGTACGTGCATCGCCGTAGCCTTCGCCGATCATCCAGCGCAGCAGGGTGATGTTGGATTGCAGGTACTCGGTGATCGACTCTTTCGACAGCTTGATGGTGCAACCGGCAGCCGAACGTTCGGCCGACGCGTCGGACAGCTCGAAAGCCTGTTCCAGCGTCAGGCCTTCCAGGCCTTCGATTTCCAGGATGCGGCCGGAGAAGGCGTTTTTCTTGCCTTTCTTCTCGACGGTCAGCAAGCCATTCTGGATGGCGAAGTAAGGAATGGCATGAACCAGGTCACGCAGGGTGATGCCAGGTTTCATTTTGCCTTTGAAGCGCACCAGGATCGATTCCGGCATGTCCAGCGGCATGACGCCGGTGGCTGCGGCGAACGCGACCAGACCGGAACCGGCCGGGAACGAGATGCCCATCGGGAAACGGGTGTGCGAGTCGCCACCGGTACCCACGGTGTCTGGCAGCAGCATGCGGTTCAGCCACGAGTGGATGATGCCGTCGCCCGGACGCAGGGAAACGCCGCCGCGGGTCATGATGAAGTCAGGCAGGGTGTGGTGGGTGGTCACGTCGAT
Organism: Pseudomonas sp. 05N433; assembly: GCF_056396925.1. Lineage (NCBI taxonomy): Bacteria > Pseudomonadati > Pseudomonadota > Gammaproteobacteria > Pseudomonadales > Pseudomonadaceae > Pseudomonas > Pseudomonas sp. 05N433. The sequence continues at coordinate 28,360 of NZ_JBFTML010000003.1, forward strand.
CGGCTTTGGATAAGCCGCGGTGTGGCAGAAGGACTGCATCACCAGATCAGCGGAGAAGCCCAGGCACGCCAGGTCCTTCAGTTCGTCACGGGTCATTGGACCGGTGGTGTCCTGGGAACCCACGGTGGTCATCTTCGGTTCGCAGTAGGTGCCAGGACGAACGCCTTTGCCTTCTGCCAGGCCGCAAGCCTTGCCGACCATTTTCTGCGCCAGGGTGAAGCCCTTGGTGCTTTCGGCCGGTGCTTCAGGCTTCTTGAACAGGTCGAACGGTGGCAGACCCAGTTCGGCGCGAGCCTTTTCGGTCAGGCCACGGCCGATGATCAGCGGAATACGGCCGCCGGCACGGACTTCGTCCAGCAGAACCGGGGTCTTCATTTCGAAGGTGGTCAGGACTTCGTCGCTGTTGTGCTTGGTGACTTTGCCAGCATGCGGGTACAGGTCGATCACATCGCCCATGTTCATGTTGGAAACGTCGAACTCGATTGGCAGTGCGCCGGCATCTTCCATGGTGTTGTAGAAGATCGGAGCGATTTTGCTGCCGAAGCAGAAACCGCCAGCGCGCTTGTTAGGCACGTAAGGAATGTCGTCGCCGAAGAACCACAGTACCGAGTTGGTAGCGGATTTACGCGAGGAACCGGTACCGACCACGTCACCGACGTAGGCGATAGGGAAGCCCTGGCCGCGCATTTCTTCGATCTGCTTCATCGGGCCGGTCTTGCCTTGCTCGTCCGGAACGATGCCGTCACGGGCCATTTTCAGCATGGCCAGGGCGTGCAGCGGGATGTCTGGACGCGACCAGGCGTCTGGAGCAGGGGACAGGTCGTCGGTGTTGGTTTCGCCGGTCACCTTGAAGACGCGCAGGCTGATCTTGTCGGCCAGCACCGGGCGCTTCTTGAACCACTCGCCGTCAGCCCAGGACTGCAGCACGGCCTTGGCGTGAACGTTGCCGTTCTTGGCTTTTTCAGCCACGTCGTGGAAGGCATCGAACATCAGCAGGGTGTGCTTGAGTTCTTCGGCAGCCACTGGCGCCAGTTCGGCGTCGTCCAGCAGGTTTACCAGGGTCACGATGTTGTAGCCGCCCTGCATGGTGCCGAGCAGTTCAACAGCGCGCTTCTTGTCGATCAGAGGGGATTTGGCTTCGCCCTTGGCGAGGGCAGACAGGAAACCGGCCTTTACATAGGCGGCTTCGTCCACTCCTGGCGGAACGCGATTGGTGATCAGGTCAACGAGGAAAGCTTCTTCGCCAGCCGGGGGATTCTTCAGCAGCTCGACCAGGCCTGCAGTTTGTTCGGCGTTAAGCGGCTGGGGAACGATACCCAGTGCTGCGCGCTCTTCGATATGTTTGCGGTAGGCTTCAAGCACAGTTATTACCCTCATCAGTGGTCCCAAATGGGTGTCCGGGACGCTCATCCCGAAATTACCGTACTCATGCGCTGCGTGGCGTTGTGGGCCGCTTAGCCAGAATTACCGGCAATTCCTTACAGAAGCTGCTTTCAAAGTTTTACGCCTGCAGAACGGGGAGCTGATGAGGGTTGGCGTTGGGCTTTTCCCCGCTGGAAAAACCCTTCGCCAACACCGCTCTGAAGGAACGACTGTGCTCGTGACGCTTTGAAAACAGCTTCTTAACGGACATTGGCGCCTTAAAAGGCTGGCTGATTCTACGGCAAAAAAATTTGAAAGGTAAGTTAGGTCCAAAACTTTGAGGGGTGATGAATGTTAGACAAAGGGCTAACATGCCGACCTGTTCTGCTTTCCCGTGTTTTGTCTACCTATGCCCAATCAGACCATCAAGACCCCCTGCGTCGGCCTCTGCTCCACTGTTTACGGTGATTTGGTGTGCCGTGGCTGCAAGCGTTTCCATCACGAAGTGATCCACTGGAACGGTTACAACGAGGAAGAAAAACGCGCGGTGTGGTTGCGGCTTGAGCAGCTGTTGTCGCAGGTGATGGCTGCCAAGGTAGAAATTTTCGATCCCGCGCTGCTGAGAATGCAGCTGGAACAGCGCAAGATCCGCTTTGTGCCGCATCAGTCGGAGTATTGCTGGGCTTATCAGTTGATCGCCCGGGGCGCGCGGGTCATCAATAATCTGGAAGCCTACGGAATGGTGCTGCTGCCGGAGTTCCGCGACTGGAACCTGCCGGAATTGCGCGATGCCATTGATCGGGAATTTTTCCTGCTCTCGGAAGCACATTACCAGCGCTACATTGCGCCGGGGTTTCTCAAGGACGCCTTCGGCGGATAGCCTTTGAAGGCAAAAGATCGCAGCCTCGTTTCACTCGACAGCTCCTACAGGGAAACACGATCCATGTAGGAGCTGTCGAGTGAAACGAGGCTGCGATCTCTTGATCTTGCTCAATGCCGGGTCACGATCTCTTCCAGGTGATCCATGATGTCGTCCGGCTTGAGCACCAGCACATCGCTTTCCAGCGCATCGAGCACCACTTCCGCCGTATTGCCGATCAACGCCCCGGACAACCCGGTCCGCGCCACCGTGCCGATCACCGTCACGGAGGCCCCCAGCTTATGGGCCATGAATGGAATCAATACATCCGCCGGGCCTTCCTCGATGTGCAGGTGGTCGTCGTCGATGTCGAACTCGGCCTGGAACGCCTGGCACTGCTCGCGGTAACGGGCCTCGATGGTTTCCTTGAGCTGCATCGTCGGGTCGGCCGCCGACAGCATCGGCGACGGATGGGCGCTGATGACATGCAAGTGGGCTTTGGCCAGGCTGGCAATGTCGTAGCCATGATCGATGATGCTGGCATGCAAGGTGCGGTGTTCGCCGTCCATGTTGCCGACATCGATGGCCGCCAGGATCACTCCACCGGTCCAGGGTTTGGCGGTTTTCACCAGCAGCACCGGAGTCGGGCAGTAGCGCAGCAGTTTCCAGTCCGCCGGAGTCAGCAGGGCCTTTTTCAGTGGGCTGTCGGGATAATGCTGCTTGACCACCAGCCCGCAACCTTCAGCCTGCTGCACATCGATAATGGTGTCGTGCAGGCTTTCGTTCCAGGCTTGCTCGGTGGTGACGTTGTACCCGTCCGCCAGCAGAGCCGCCTTGAGCACGCCGAGCATCGCGCTGTGATCATGCTTTTTATCGCAGACCAGCAGGTGCAGATGAGCCTGGGTCACGCCAGCGATCAATTTGGCCCGTTTGAGCGCCAGGCTTTCCGAGTGTTCGGGTTCGATGACCACCAGAATGCTGCGAATGGCTTGCATGATCGGGATCTCCAGGAAGGTAAAAACACTGCGTTGGACAACTATAGTTGCTGGTCGGGCATTCGCGACTTGATGCATATCAACGGTGGCGACTGGTGGTCTGTCGGCAGGCCGGTATAATCGGCGCCCTTCGTTTTGAACCTTTTATCCGTGAGCCCCATGATCCTTCCCGAAATTCACGAGTTCCTCGGCTGCCGCACGCCCGACGGTTGGGTCCAGGCCGCGCTGGCCGATCAGGAAACGCTGCTGATCGACCACAAAAACTGCGAATTCAAGGCGGCCAGCACGGCGTTGAGCCTGATTGCCAAGTATCACTCCCACGTCGATCTGATCAACCTGATGTCGCGTCTGGCCCGGGAAGAGCTGGTGCACCACGAGCAGGTCATGCGCCTGATGAAAAGGCGCAAGATTGAACTGCGCCAGCTGTCCGCCGGGCGTTACGCCTCGGGGCTGCGCAAAGTGGTGCGCAGCCACGAGCCGGTGAAGCTGGTGGATACGCTGGTGGTCGGCGCGTTCATCGAAGCCCGCAGTTGCGAGCGTTTCGAGGCGTTGGTGCCGCATCTGGATGAGGAGCTGGGCAAGTTCTATTTCGGCCTGCTGAAAAGCGAGGCCCGGCATTTCCAGGGGTATCTGAAACTGGCCTATCAATACGGTGACGCCAAGGACATCGCCCAGGTGATCGACAAGGTGCGCGACGCCGAACAGGCGTTGATCGAGTCGCCGGATGTGGAGTTCAGGTTTCACAGTGGTGTGCCGGTCGCGGCGTGACAACGTGTCATCTTCAATAATTGTAAAAAACTCTTAAAAGAATGAAACATCGCTAAAAACCGGCTTCCATGGCCGGTTTTTGCTGTCTGCGATAACCGTCCCTTCACCGATTGGCGCCATAATGCCGGCCATTTCATTCAAGGGTTGGCAGACGGTCATCATGGAGAGTCTGGGTTTTGGCAAAGTATTGCTGGTGGAAGACGACGAGAAGCTCGCCGGGCTGATTGCGCATTTCCTGTCCCAACACGGTTTTGAAGTCCGCGAGGTACACCGCGGAGATCTCGCGGTAGCCGCTTTCCTTGAATTCAAACCGAAAATCGTCGTACTCGACCTGATGTTGCCGGGCCAGAGCGGCCTGCACGTGTGCCGCGAAATCCGCAGCGTATCCGACACCCCCATCGTCATTCTCACCGCCAAGGAAGACGACCTCGATCACATACTCGGCCTGGAATCCGGTGCCGACGACTACGTGATCAAACCCATCAAGCCCCCCGTGCTGCTCGCTCGTCTGCGTGCCTTGCAACGCCGTCAGATGCCGGACAGCAGTGTGTGCAGCTCACTGGAATTCGGTCATCTGAGCATCGATCGCAGTTGCCGCGAAGTGCGCCTGGCGGGCGAGGGCATCGAGCTCACCACCATGGAATTCGAACTGCTGTGGTTGCTGGCCAGCGCTGCCGGCAAGACGCTGTCCCGCGACGACATCCTCAACCGCATGCGCGGTATCGCCTTCGACGGCCTCAACCGCAGCGTCGACGTGTACATCAGCAAATTGCGCGGCAAGCTCAAGGACAACCCGCGCGAACCGGTGTGCATCAAGACCGTGTGGGGCAAGGGCTATCTGTTCAATCCGTTTGCGTGGGAGCTGTAGATGCTGCGGTTATTTTTGGGACTGTTTCTGGTGATGACGGTTGGCCTGGTACTGGGGCTGCAAACCGTCGAGCGCACGTTCGATGCGCTGCTCGATGGTCAGATGCGCAGCTACAACCAAGAGGCGGTGCGTGGTCAGGCCTGGTCGCTGGTCGAGCAATTGCGCGGCCTGGACAGTCCGGCCCGGGAGCGACAGTTGGAAGCCATACGCCCTCACTACGGTTTGGGCCTGGCTCTGGTCGAGACCGATCAATTGTCTCTGACCGGTCAGGAACAAGCCGAGTTGGCCCAGGGCCTGCTGGTGATGCGCGACAAGTACACGCAGTTCATCTCGCGCATTGACGACGGTTCGCAACTGCTCAGCATCAAGCTGCCGGCCGAGCCGAGTCTGATGCCGTTCTACATTGCCGCGGCCTATCTGATGATCGCGGTGATGATCGGTTTTGTATTGTTTTTCTGGGTGCGCCCGCACTGGCGCGATCTGGAGACACTGCGCCTGGCCGCCGAACGCTTTGGCGACAACGACCTGTCGGCGCGCATCCAGCTGTCCAAGCGCTCGAACATTCGTGATCTGGCCGAACACTTCAACCTGATGGCCGCGCGCATCGAGGGGCTGATCGCCAACCAGCGCGAGCTGACCAACGCGGTGTCCCATGAGCTGCGCACACCCATCGCGCGGTTGTCGTTCGAACTCGACCAACTCAAGCAACAGCCCGACCCAACCCAGAGCCGCGAGTTGATCGCCGACATGTACGCCGACCTCGGCGAGCTGGAAGAAATGGTTTCCGAGTTGCTGACGTACGCCAGCCTTGAACGCGGTGCCACGGTGATTACCCGGGAAAACATTCAGGCCAGCCATTGGTTAGACAGCGTGGTGGGCAGCGTGACGCTGGAGGCTGAAGCCGCCGGGGTGCAACTGCTGATTGTCGAATGTCAGGTTGACGAAGTTCGTATCGAACCGCGCTTCATGGCCCGGGCAGTGATCAATTTGCTGCGCAATGCCATTCGTTATGCCGACCAGAGGGTAGAGGTGTCGTTGGTGCGCACCGGTGATCATTACGAAGTGCAGGTCAACGATGATGGGCCGGGCGTGCCGCTGGACGGGCGGGAGAAAATCTTCGAACCGTTCTCGCGCCTCGATGCCAGCCGCGACCGCCGCACCGGTGGTTTCGGCCTGGGCCTGGCGCTGGTGCGGCGGGTGTCTCAATCCCATGGCGGGCAAGTGGAAGTGGCGGATTCGCCGTGGGGCGGGGCGTCGTTTCGCATGACCTGGGCGCATTTGGATTAGCGGCTCAAGCCCAGGCGTTCATGCCACTGGGCAATGGATTCTACCGGGTAGACCTCGAATTGCTGGTCCCCCGGATACACCTCGACTTCCACCCACGGCGCCTTGGAGCCGAGCATCAGGTGCGTGTGCTCGGGCGGCACCGGCAACGGGGTGTCGATGGCCGAGGCAAACGGGTGAATCAGCTCCGGCCATTCAGGGCTGAACAGCCATAATCCCGAGCCGCACAGGGAACAGAAATGCCGCTCGGCGGTGCTGCGCCGGGCGCGCTTATCGCCTTCGTCCTTGAGCCGCGCATGGTAAATCGAGATGTGCTTGCGACCACGCACCTTGAGGCTCTGGGCGTCGCCCGCCAGGTTGATCGCATAACCGCCACCGCCCTGGGTCTTGCGACAGATGGAGCAGTAGCAACGCTGATAAGGGTAGGGGTGGGCGCTGGTCAGGCTGAACGACACCGCGCCGCAATGGCAGGAGCCTTCGAGCTGCATGGGGGCCTCCGATGGGGTTGGGATGACTCAAGACAGACTAGACCGTAAGCGTTTCTGCACTTGAATTTATACCCGAGCTATCGCGGTCTACCGGTTAGGCACCCGCCACAAATACCACGACGCCACCGTCCGATAAGGGCTCCATGCCAGCCCGATATCAATCATCTGCTTGCGACTCGGCTGTTGTTCCAGCCCCTTCATCCGGCGATAACCCTCACGCACTCCAAAGTCATCGGCCGGCAAAACGTCTGGCCGCTCCAGGCTGTAGATCAGCAGCATCTCCACGGTCCAGCGGCCCACTCCGCGCAAGGTGATCAAACGCTCGATCAATGCTTCATCGTCCATCGCCAGCGCCGTGGCGTAGTCCGGCACCACGCCGTCCAGAGCCGCCTGGGCGATGCCCTGAATGGTTGCGATCTTGCTGGCGGAAAAGCCGCAACCGCGCATCTGCTCGAAGTCGGTCGCCAGGATCTGCTCGGGTCTGGGGAAGGTGCTCGCGGGAAACAACGCCAGCAGCCGGCCGACAATCGCATCGCCAGCCTTTGCATGCAGTTGCTGATAGGCAATCGCCCGCACCAGCGACTCATAAGGATCGCGCGCCGCATGGGGTTGATGCAGGCAAGGGCCGATGGCGCTGATGTGGCGCTGCCAGTCGGCATCGAGGGCCGAGAGGAATTGGCTGGCCAGTTGATAGGTGTCGGGCATGGAGCATCCTGAGGGGCGGGTGGCTGCGGGAAGACTAGTCGTCTCCCCGCAGCGCCGCACTCCATTGCTTGCGGTCAAACTTTGCCGGTCGGGGCCAGCAGGGCGTTCACTTGGCTGTAGGTGAAGGCCTTGAGGTGACTGCTGTCGAGCGTGCCGGTTTGCAGAAAGCTTTTGGCCAGGCCGGCCATGGCGCCGTAGAGGAATTCGGCGATGCCCGAGCCGGCGCTCAAACGGCGCACGCCAAGGGCTTGCAGTTCTTCAGGCGAAGGCAGGCCCGGGAAGCCGAGCACGTTCAGCGGCAGCGTCGTGCCGTGGCACAGGGCGTCGATCTCGTACGCCGCCGTGACGCCAGCGGCGAACAGTCCGTCGGCACCGGCCGCCTGATACAACGCGGCGCGTTTGAGCGTCTCGGCGACGCGATCTTCGGCCGGCACCAGGCCCCTGAGGTACACGTCAGTGCGGGCATTGATGAACAGCTTCACATCCCGGCGATTGGCAACCTGGCGCGCGATTTCGATCTTGCGGGCCAGCAGGTCGGGCGAGGCAGCACCGTCCTCGATATTGATCCCCACGGCACCGGCGGCGATCACCGCGTCGACCACTTGCGCAACTCGGTCCAGGTCATCGGAATAACCCGCCTCAATGTCCACGCTCAACGGTACGCTGATGACCCGGGCGATGGATTCGACGGTGGAAACCAGCCGCTCAAGCGGCAAGGTGTTGCCATCCGGATAACCATGCACCCAGGCCACCGCTGCGCTGCTGGTGGCCACGGCTTTGCTGCCCAGCTGTTCCACCAGTCGCGCCCCGGTGGCGTCGGCGACGTTGGTCAGAATCAACAGCCCGCTCTGGTGCAGTTGATGGAATTGAGTGTCGAGTGTGTCCATTGAATGTCCCTCCTTATGACTTTTTATTGAAAAACAATGGAGTGATCAGAATGCCAGTTGTTGGGTGATTTGCACCGCGGCGCTTTCCAGCCTGAGCAGAAACGCTTTACGCGGTTGTCCACCACCATAGCCGGTCAACGAGCCGTCTGCGCCGATCACCCGATGACAGGGCAGCACAATCGCCAGACGGTTTTGCCCGTTGGCCATGCCCACGGCGCGACTGGCGCCGGGCTTGCCCAGTTGCGCGGCAATCGCGCCATAGGTGCTGGTCTGGCCGTAGGGGATCTTCATCAATTCGCTCCACACCTGCTTGGCGAACGCGCTGCCGGGCAGGTGCAGGGGCACGTTGAATTCGCTCCGTTTGCCGGCGAAGTATTGCGCCAGTTCCTCTTCGATCTGCTGCAAATGCCCGTTGTGTCCGGGGGCCACGGCGTAGCCATAATGGTTCTGCAGTTCTTCGATTTCCTTGGTCAATGCCGGTCGGTCGAGAAACTCCAATAGCACCAGCCCACGCCGTTCGGCCATGGCGATCATCGGTCCCAGTGGCGTGGTCAATCGGGTGAACAGCAGCGGCTCGCTGTGGGCGGCGCGACCGGGGGTGATGTGGAATGACTTTTGAAACGCATCGCGAAAACCGCTCAGGGATTCATAGCCGGAATCGAACGCCGCGTTGTCGATGGAGTCGCCCTGTTTGATGCCACCGAGGGCGATGCCCAGGCGTCGGCTGCGCAACCAGGCATGAAAGGTCATTCCGAAATGCTGCTTGAACCAGCGCCGCAGTTTCAGCGGCTCGATGCCCTCGGCGAGCAATTGGGCATCGGTCCAGCGCTGGTCGGGGTCGGCGTCGACGGATTTCAGCAGTCGTTGCACCCAGTCCGGCGCAATGGCCGCGGCGTCCAGCGGCTTGCACCGCAGGCAGGCCCGATAACCCGCCGACATCGCCTCATCGGCATGGGCGAAGAACTCGACGTTTTCCGGCTTCGGCTTGCGCGCCGTGCAACTGGGGCGGCAGAAGATGCCGGTGGTTTTGACCGCGGTAAAGAACACCCCCTCGTAGGCGGTGTCGCGTTCGAGCATGGCGCGAACCATCTCGGCGTGGGGCGGAAGCACAGCGTTTTGTAGGTTCATGGGCTGAGCATAAGCCGCGTTGCCTGGCGCCTCCACCGGAAAATCGACAGAGAATTTTTGTACCCTGAGCTACAGTCATCGGGTCACCGGCAATGCTGTAAACGATATTTTCAGGAATCCATCCCAATGCAAGCATTCACGATTAAGCACATCGATCATATCGTCCTGCGCGTCGAGGACCTCGAACGCAGCATCGCGTTTTACGGCGAGGTACTTGGCGCCGAACTGGTCAAGCGCCGCGACGATCTGGGCCTGGTGCATTTGCGTGCGGGCACCTCGATGATCGACCTCGTCGATATCCAGGGCGAGCTCGGCCGCACGGGCGGGGCTGCCGCTGGTCGCGAACGGCGCAACGTCGACCACTTCTGCCTGCGCATCGAACCGTTTGACGAGGAAGCGCTGGTCAGTCACTTGCAGTCCTTCGGCCTGAAACCCGAGAAAGCTGCGGTGCGTTTTGGTGCCGAAGGCAACGGGCTGTCGATCTATTGCTTCGATCCGGACGGCAACCAGGTCGAACTGAAAGGACCGTCCCAAGCGTAAAGGTCAGGCCCGTTTCGCCATCAACAGCACAGAAGCTGCCGCCGACAGCAACCCCGCGCAGCAACGGTTGAACATCCGCTTGCCCCGCGGTTCGGCGAACCAGCGGCGCATGTGCAGGCCCATGTAGGCGTAGGCGCTGATGGCAATCCATTCCAGCAGCAGGAACAACGCGCCGAGCACCGCGAATTGCGGAGCCACCGCCTGGGTCGGGTCGACGAACTGCGGCAGGAAGGCGGTGAACAGCAAAATGGCCTTGGGATTACCCGCTGCCACCAGAAACTCCTGCCGCGCCAGGGCCAGGATCCCCACCGGCGTGCCGGTGATGTGCTGCTCGGCCTCGGGATTGGCACGCCACAGTTGCCACGCCAGGTACAACAGGTAAGCGGCACCGATGATCTTGATCGCGTAGAACAGCCATTCCGAGGTTTTCAGCACCACCGACAATCCAGCGGCGGCCAGGCCGATCATCCCGGCAAACGCCAGCAAACGCCCGACGCCGGCCACACAGGCGCGACGATAGCCATAACGGGTGGCGTTGCTGACCGACAGCAGATTGTTTGGGCCGGGGGCCATGTTCAGGGCGAAGCAGGCCGGCAAAAACAGGAGGAGGGTGGCGAGGTCCATGAACGGGGCTCCARGAACGAGAGCGGTATTTTTATCATGGGTGGTTGGTGATTTGGCCCATACAGCGGTGGATGCAAATAGCCGTACAGAGAAAAACACGGGACAGACCAAGAAAAACACGGGACAGACCACGATTGTTCGGCATCTGCCTTGAATCGTGGTCTGTCCCTTTTTGCGTTCCTACGCCGGACGCGGTGCTTCTACGGGCGGGGTGCCGTCGTGGAACATTGTCTTCAGTTGAGCACGCAGTTCTGGTGAATCGGTGTGCTTGTGAACACTGACCGCATGCTGTGCCGCGGCCTCCAGCAGTTCGTTTTCAGAGTCTGCGGACAGGGCGACCGAGCATTTGGACGCGCTTGGGAACTCGCGGCAGTCGATGTATTTACGCGCCATGATCTTCTCCTCCCTACGATGAAGGCAGGCTGTGGCCTGCGTGAACGATCRCTCGACGCGCCCCGCATCGAGTGTGCCGACTCTTGAAGTATAGGCCCGCCATAAGGTCCCTCGTGACAGTCTTGCAACCTACAGGAAGTGACATGCGTCGCGGGACAGGCAAGGGTTGTTTTCTTCAATACAGCATTCCCCTGGCTCTTTACCTTGACCCCTGGTTCAACTGAATTGAAGAAGGTATGCAATGAGTCTGATTCTTTCCATGGCGGCGTTTGCCTTGGTCGCTTCCATTACACCGGGGCCGGTGAACATTGTGGCGTTGAGTTCGGGGGCGCAGTTCGGTTTTCGCGCCAGTCAGCGACATGTCRCCGGAGCAACGCTGGGTTTCGTTTTATTGCTGGTATTGATGGGATTGGGGTTGCATGAGGTATTGCGGTTGTGGCCGGCGCTGACGCAAGTGGTGCAACTGGCGGGTGTTGCGTTTCTGTTGTTCATGGCCTGGAAACTGGCGGCGGACGATGGCCGCATCGATGCGGATAAATCGCGCCGGGCGCCGTCGATGTTATATGGCGCGATGATGCAATGGCTCAATCCGAAGGCCTGGCTGGCCTGTGTAGCGGGTATGGGCGCGTTCGTCGCGGACGGCGAGGCGCGGCTGGTCTGGCAGTTTGCGGCGGTGTATCTGGTGATCTGCTATGTGTCTGTCGGCTGTTGGGCGTATGCCGGGACATGCCTGCAGGGTTATCTGAATAATCCTGTAGGCATGCGATGGTTCAACCGGCTCATGGCATTGTTGCTAGGGCTGAGTGCGGTGTATTTGTTGCTTTCCTAAGCAACATACCCTCAGTCATTCACCTTAATCGAGTCCGTGCAGCAAACTGAACTCTTGTTTTGTCAGCGGTGTGAACCGGTTGTTTCGAAGCTGGCTGATGGCATACAGGGCACGACCCGTACGGCCATTACCGTCGCCTAGACCGTGGAAACCTACGACGGTCGCCAGCAACTGTTTGTCGAAATGCTCATGACTGGAGTTCAGTGTTTTCAGATGTTGTTCCATCGCGGCGAATCCACTGATGTTGCTAGCGTATTTCTTGTCATTGACGCCCACGCGCACGACGTCCGAGGTGGCTGGCGCGATACGGGCATGCAGCTGTTTGATCACGGTCGGATCAGTCAGTGTTTCTTGATTGCCGGCGTACTCGCGCAGTACCGCAACGATGCTGTCGAGGTCGTTGCCAGGGGAGGTAGAACCATTGACGATCCAGGCGCCGGCCCTTTGCGAGTTATCGGTAAAGCCCATTGGATTGAAGGCTGATTCTGGCATGACCTGATTAAACGGTACCTTGCCCAGGTCTTGCTGTAATACGTTTTGTTGGTAATTCTTCATGTAGGTGACGTTTTTCGCTTCGACCTGGGCAAAGGTTGCCAGTGTATCGGCGTAACCTTGAGCACCAGATGCGGAGCGGGCGCTGGTGTAGCTGTATTGAGCTTTTTCCAGGACTGCCTTGAAAAGATCTTCAACAGGCGTTCGACCGATCAATCCCTGCAGATCTTGCGCTTGCTTGAGTCCGAGCGCCGATTCAACAAGCGCATTGTTGAACAGATGCTCCAGTTCGGACGGCAGAGCGCCATCTGGCAGTCGACTGTTCTTGTTGCCCAGGCGGGTCACAATCTGTTCAACGGTTTGAATGCTGTCGTCCTTGAACAGCGCTCGACCATGGGCAACCGTGTCCAGCGACATTCGAATCCGGGGGCCTGCGCCGGTATGGTTGATGGCCCGGAGCAGATCATAGCTGTTCGCGCCCGTCAGATAGCGCAACTGCCGCCGAGCCAGATACGGGGTGGAGAGCGCATGAGCGCCTAGTTTCTTCACGCCCCGAGCCAATAGTTTTCCGCCGCCCTTGAGCAGTTGAGGCACTCCGTCAATGGGGTTGAAAAGGCTGATGACAGTACTGCCAACAACTTTGGACGTGGAAAGGAGTTTGGAGACCAGGGTCGTGGCCTTGGCGCTGATAGCGGTAACTTTAATGCCGACGACGGCAAAGGAAACAGCGAGGGCCGCCGCGTCCATGACACAGCCGTGAATAGCGCGGTTTTGTCGGGCAGGAACCCCCGAGGAAAGCTCCTCGACGCACTCCTTGAACGGAATGATCAGGTTCAGAATGAATGTGAAGATGGCGTCGGTCTTTTCAATCGCTTTTTCCCGTCGTGTCTGATCGAGGCCCAGTTGCATCAGTTCATCTACAGTGAAATAGGGGTTCTCTTTTGCAATAAGGTCGCTGATTGCTTCTTTTCGCGTGGAACGAAAGTAACGGTTCGGCGAGGGGGTGCCTGCACTGGCCGACGATGGGTTGAATTCTCCGATCTTGCGGATAAAAAAGGCGGACCGGGAATAGCTGCGGGGGGCCGTGTTCGCTCGATAAGCCTGTATATCCAGACGGCCTTCCAAATGGTGTTTGTGGTTCACAAACGTCGCTACAGCGGACCCACTGGCCATGAAGAGAGGGCGAAACACTTCGCCAAGTTCCTCGCTGTATACGCATTCCGTCCTCATTGGAAACAGTTGATAACAACGAAGCTCTGAATCAAGTACCGCACAAATGAGAACGCCATAACGGCCCGTCTTCCCTGGAACGGGCGTCGCTGGTCTTGCTACGCCCGTCGGGTTGGGAATATTGGTAAATCGGGTGGTTGTGTATTCCTGAACACTATAGATACCTAGATGGCCGTCCTCGATGAACGACCTGTCCTTCGGGCTTAGTTGCGAAAAGGTGACGTTGATAATGGCCGACAATGCTTCGGTCATTGAGTTGTGATGATTGTGGACCGCTTGCTGAAATAAATCCGCAACGGGGTACATGTCAGCCAGATCAGGGAAAGCCTCGTAAATGCTGGTGCCTTTGGCTCGATCCCAATCCTGGGTGTGAAGCTCGTCGCCCAGGTAAAGATCGACAACCGATACCCGCCTTCCTGCGCCGCCGCCCGTTCCGCGATGTTTGACCAACAGTTCCTCGGGGTCACAATCCGGCACTTGGGATTTCAGTTCTTTAAGCGCGAGCGCCTTGCGATGGGGCAGCGGTTTGCCCAGATCAATCAAGGCGCTCGTCATCATGTCCGCATGTTGCTTGTACTCATCCATCGCCACCGTAACGGCTTGCTGATTGAGGTTGCCCTCTGAATCCCGGGAGATCAGGTCGTTCATTAGCGCCCAGGTGATCACCGGGTCAGCCGAGTGTGCGGCAAACACTGCTTTGAGCTCGGGTGTCAATTGCGATGCGCGGGCGAACCCCAGCAGGTGTTGGGAGGTCATGCTCCGGGAAACACCGGGGGTGATCGCTTCGGCAAAGTGCACGGCCTGGGTGAAGACGACCCACGCCGGTGTGCCGATACGCAGATTGGACGGCAGTTCATCGGCAAGATATTCCGGCGCCATGCCACCCAGGACCAGTTCCGCGACGAGCGGGGCAATCATGGCGTCGAGCTTGAGTTGGCTGACCAGATGCTGTTCAAGTTGCGTGCGGACCGCTGAGGGGGAAAGCAGTAAATGACGTTTCGAGTAGAGGTCAAAACCTGCAAACGAGGTATTGGCGCTGTCCAGTTCCGGATCAAGGTCAAGCAGCATCACCGCAATCATCAGCTGTTCGATGAACTGCTCGGTGGGCTTGGGGCCGTTTTCATCAGCGAACCAGCCTAATGCCGTCATGAACGCATGCCCATTATTCGCGCTCGACACTGCAATATCGATCAGCCGTGTCAGACGGTAACCTTGGCTGGTGGGCAGTTTGTCGGCGGAAAAGCTTTCAAGTTTCAGCACATGGCCATAAAGCGAAACCAAAGGAAGTTCGCCTCCGGTTTCTTCCTCGATCACATCGCGAATGAGGGCGCGATTTTTCTCCGTGAGTTCGAACGGTGAGTCTTTGGGAGGGCTCAGCAACTCCCAGTAGTTCCCATAGGGCGACGGTGCTGGAAGGGGGGGGGCATTCAGTAAATCAATTAACTCTTTTGCACTTTCCACGCTGGCCGGAAGTGGCAAGCTGTGAAAACGCAACCACTGACTTATTGTGATTTTTTCGGTGGACGTCACCCATCCGCCAGTCAGCTTGGCACTGCCTGAAAGGAGGCGTAGTTGTTCATCGATATCGGCAACGCCAGTGAAGTGATGGGCGATATCGTTACGCTCGGAGAAGAAACTGACAGTGATCAGCTCACCGTTGGCTTCACGGGTACTGATGTTGTCATAGGAATAAAAGAGTTGGCCGTGTTCATTGACATGAAAGATGTTTGTTCGGGAGATGCCTTGTTCGACCGCGATTTTTTTGAAGTCGGGTTGCCGGCTGAGCCTCGCCAGGCAGGTAGTAGCTGGATGATGTAGTTGGGAGAAGTCGGAATTCGGGTCACAGGTAACTGATACACGATCCCACGACCATCCAACGGTTGCCATGACGTCTTCATCGCTGAGGAAGTTGACGATGGCTTCAATGACTAATTGTTTTTCGCGTTGGATGCTGGAATGAAATACGTTGTTGTTCGGCGTGTTCAAGTAAGAAGCTCCATCTTCTGATATTGGGTTGTAGCGTGGGAAGGGAAGGGAGCTTAAATAAGAGTTTGGAGTGTTGTCATATTAGTTATATGACTTTGTATGAATTTTACCGGCATGGCTCGTGGGTTTATATTAACTAACCTGTTTTTGACAGGGGGCGCATGTCGACATATTAACTTACCCGCGATATTGCCCTGGTGTCGCCGCCAGATGTTGCTTGAACGCCCGCTGAAAATGCGCCTGATCAGCAAATCCGGCCTCCAATGCGACATCGGCGATCAGCCTGCCGCTACGCAGTCGATCCCGGGCGAACTGGATGCGCCGGTTGACCAGAAATGCATGGGGCGTCATGCCGTAATGCTGTTTGAAGGCGCGGATAAGGTAGGACGGCGACAGTTGCGCCGCTTCGCAAATGTCTTCGAGCTTGAGCTGATGCGTGCAGTTATCGCGGATGTAGTCGGCGGCCCGTTCGAGCTTGAAATTGGGTTCGCGCAGCGGTTGATCGACCGGGTTGAGCCGCTGTTGCACCTCGGTGAAAAACTCCACCGCCGCGCTGTGTTTGCGCAGCACGTCTTGCTGCTGATCGATCAACACCTCATATACGCTCCTCAGGCCGGCGAACAGCTCGAGATCGCGATTGTGGGTGATGGAAAACCGGCGAAACGCCGAATCCTGGCTGAAGCCGAGCTGATGCTGCAAGTCAGTCAGCCAAGGCGTCTCGACGTACAGCATCAGGTACGACCAAGGCTGGTCATCGATCGGATTGCAGGCATGCACATCGCCGGGGTTCATCAACACCACGGTACCGGCGCTGACCTGAAACTCCGATTGCTCGTGGATGTAGGTGCTGCGCCCAGCGGTGATAGCACCGATGGAAAAGTGTTCGTGGGAATGCCGGGCGTAGCAGACCTCGCGGCCGTCGGCGATGGAGCGGGCTTCGATGAAGGGCAGGGCGTCGTCGCGCCAGAAACGCGGGGCTTTGTCTGCATATTTGGCGACGGTGTGCTTCATCTCGATGTCCTTGGCGGGCCAGTGCCTGAGTGTATTAGCTCTGGCCGGCAAAGGCTCGTTCCAGTTCGGCGATGTCGAGTTTTTTCATTTGCAGCATCGCTTGCATCGCGCGCTGGGACTTGTGCGTATCGGGGTCTTGCATCATGTGTATCAGCGCGATCGGCACGATCTGCCATGACACGCCGAATTTATCCTTGAGCCAGCCACATTGCTGCGCCTGCACAGGCCCACCGGCGGACAGGTTGCCCCAGAAGTGGTCGACTTCCTCCTGATTCTGACAATTGACCTGGAACGACACCGCTTCGTTGAAGGTGAACACTGGCCCGCCATTGAGACCGGTGAAGGTCTGGCCATCAAGCTCGAAGCTGACCGTCATCACCGAACCTTCCGGGCGGCCGTGGATTTCCTGACCGGCCTTGCCGTAATGGGTGATGGCGGTGATTTTCGAGTGATCGAAGATCGAGCAATAGAATTTCGCCGCCGTTTCGGCCTGATCGTCAAACCACAGGCAGGGCGTGATTTTTGGAAAGCGTTGCATGGCGGTTGTCCTCGGCAGGTTGAACACACTGGATTATCAGATTAGCCAGTCCGCAGTAGACGGGTGGCGCCGTAGATCGACAAGTCCGTAGCAGCTGCCGAGCTGCGCGAGGCTGCTGCTACGGGACGGGAGCGACCGGTGGTCGATGAACATGGCTTGTGGGTCAAATTGCGCTTAGCTGTAGGGATGACCCAAGGCGCCGCGTAGGTATTTCGCTGCCACAGCGGCGCCCCTTCAGAACACCGTGAGTCTGAGGAAATCAGCCATGCTGACCCTGAATATCAATGGCAAGGACCAGGAACTGGATGTCCCCGCGGACATGCCGTTGCTCTGGGTTCTGCGCGATGTCGCGCACCTGACGGGCACCAAATTCGGTTGCGGCATGGCCCAGTGTGGCGCCTGCACCGTACACGTCGACGGCGCGCCGCTGCGCTCTTGCATCACGCCCGCCACGGCGGTGGCCCACGGGCAGAAAATTCTCACCATCGAAGGCCTGTCCAGCGACGGCTCGCACCCGGTGCAACAAGCCTGGGCCGAACTCGATGTGGTTCAGTGCGGTTATTGCCAGTCCGGGCAGATCATGTCGGCGGCCGCGTTGCTGGCGAAGATCCCCAAGCCTACCGACAGCGACATCGACCAGGCGCTGTCCGGCAACATTTGCCGCTGCGGCACCTACCCAAGAATCCGCGCCGCGGTCAAACGCGCCGCCGAGATCGGGTGAGGCGACGTTGAAGCCACGTTGAAGGGAGTCTGAGCAATGAACAGCATCAACCCTGTTTCGCGTCGCGGTTTTCTCAAGGGCAGTGCCGTGTTGGGAGGCGGTCTGGTGGTGGCGTTTGTCATTCCTGGCGGCCATCGCTTCGCCTTCGGTGCCGAGAATCAAGGAGAGGTGTTCGCGCCCAATGCCTTTTTACGCATCGGCAACGACAACAGCGTCATTGTGCTGCTCGGCCATTCGGAAATGGGCCAGGGCATCTGGACCGGCCTGACCATGTTGATCGCCGAAGAACTGGACGCCGATTGGTCGAAAATTCGCGTCGAACACGCGCCAGCCTCGGCCGCCGAGTATGGCCTGCCGGCGTTTGGCGGGATGCAAATCACCGGCGGTTCGACCTCGACCTGGATGGAGTTCGATCGCTATCGTCAGGCCGGCGCAGCGGCGCGCTTGATGCTGATCGACGCGGCAGCCAAGCGCTTCGACATGGCGCCTTCGCAGATTAGCACCGAATCGGGCGTGGTCATTGCCGGCGACAAACGCGCCACTTACGGCGAACTGGCGGATGACGCCGGCAAGTTGCCGGTGCCGGATCCAGCCTCGATCAAGTTCAAGGAAGCCAAGGACTGGAAGGTCATCGGCAAACCCACCAAGCGCCTCGATACCCCGGAGAAAATCACCGGGCAGGCGAAGTTCGGCATGGACGTGCAATTCGACGGGCTCATGACTGCGGTGGTCGCTCGGCCGCCAGTGTTCGGTGGCAGCGTCAAATCCTTCGAAGGCGCCGAGGCGCTGGCGGTGCCTGGCGTGCACAAAGTGGTGCAGGTGCCCACGGGAGTCGCGGTGATTGCCGATCATTATTGGGCGGCGAAGCTGGGGCGCGATGCGCTGAAGGTTGTATGGGAACCGGGGCCGAACGCCGGGCTCGACAGCCAGCAACTGCTGGAAAGCTTCCGTAAACTCGCCGCCACCCCCGGGACCTCGGTCAGCCAGGCCGGGGACGCGACGGTCATGTTGGGCAGGGCGGCGAAGACTATCGAGGCCGAATACAGCGTGCCGTACCTGGCCCACGCGCCGATGGAACCGCTCAATTGCACGGTGAACATCACCAAGGACAAATGCGAAATCTGGACCGGCACGCAGTTCCAGACCCTGGATCAGATGATTGCGGGGAAGATCACCGGGCTCAAACCCGAACAGGTCGAGATCCACACCCAATTCCTCGGTGGCGGCTTCGGGCGTCGGGCCAACCCGACCTCGGATTTTGTCAGCGAGGCGGTGTACGTCGCCAAAGCGGCGGGCGAACCGGTGAAAACCGTCTGGTCCCGAGAGGATGACATTCGCGGCGGTTACTATCGCTCGGCATTCCTGCATCAGGCACGCATCGGGTTGGACGCCGACGGTATGCCGATCGCCTGGAAGCATATGCTGGTCGGGCAGTCGATCATGGCCGGCACGTCGTTCGAGGCGACCATGGTCAAGGACGGTGTCGACAAAACCTCCGTCGAAGGTGTGGCCGACAGTCCTTATTTTGAGGGGCTGGCCAATCACCTGATCGACCTGCATTCCCCGCAAACAGGCATCAGCGTGCTGTGGTTGCGGTCGGTGGGGCATACCCATACGGCATTCGTCATGGAGTCGTTGATCGATGAGCTGGCAGAGGCGGCCGGCAAGGATCCGGTGGAATACCGACGAACCTTGCTCAAGGCGCATCCACGGCATCTGGGGGTGCTGAATCTGGCGGTGGAGAAAGCCGACTGGAAAGCGCCGTTGCCGGACGGCCACGCATTGGGCGTGGCGGTGCATGAGTCTTTCGGCAGCTACGTCGCCCATGTGGCGGAGGTGTCGCAGGACAACCTGGCGATTCGCGTACACCGGGTGGTGTGTGCGGTGGATTGCGGCATTGCGGTCAACCCGCAGAGCATCGCCGCGCAGATGGAGTCAGGCATCACCTTCGGTCTCGGATTTACCTTGCACAGCAAACTGACGTTCAAGAACGGCCAGGTGCAGCAATCCAATTTTCACGACTATCAGGTGTTGCGCCTGAACGAAATGCCCGTGGTCGAAGTGCATATCGTCCCCAGCACCGACAAACCCGGCGGCATCGGCGAGGTTGGTGTACCGCCCGTGGCGCCGGCCGTGGCGAACGCGGTGTTTGCCCTGACCGGGCAGCGTCTGCGGGAACTGCCGCTGCAATTGTCGGGGGTGTGACATGAAACGACATCTGTTGCTGGGCGCGGTGGTGCTGATCGGGCTGACTGGCTATGCCTCGGACCTGTTCGCTGATGATAAAGAGGCGCTGAAGGCGTTTGACACAGTACAGAAGGTGTTCCAGAGCCCGCGCTGTCAGAACTGCCATATCCCCGGCGATTCGCCTTTACAGTTCGACGCCGGCAATCCTCACGCGATGAGGGTGGTTCGCGGGATGGATGGCAAAGGGGCGGCCGGTCTGCCGTGTGCCAGTTGCCATGCCGACAGCAATCCGCCCGCCAGTTATGGGCCTCACACACCGCCCGGAGCGCCGCATTGGAGCCTGCCGCCAGCCGCGCACAAAATGGCCTGGATCGGCCTGCCGCCCGACAGGTTGTGCGCAATGATCAAGGATCGTTCCAGTAATGGCGATCGTGATTTTGCGGCACTGATCAAACATGTCAGCGAGGACAAACTGGTGCTCTGGGGCTGGCATCCAGGTGAGGGACGGACGCCGGTGCCGGTGCCCCACGACATTTTCGTCACCCAGTTCAAACTCTGGGCGGACGCTGGAGGGCCATGTCCGGTGGCGGGTAGCTGACCAGCGGCGCGTTTATAGGGAGTCAAACCGGGTGTGAACGACTCTAACGTTTATATCCATCAAGGGAGTGAGTAATGCTAACCCCAGACAAACCGCTCAAACCCGGCGTGGGCACGCCGAACGTCCTCGACGGCGCCGTGCAGGACCGCGATGTACTGCGCGACTTGGCGCGCAAGGCCGAGCAAGAACTGATGGGCGTGCAGATGGCGAGCATGGATGAGTTGACGCTGCTGTCCAATCGTCATGGCTTCGAGGCTCTGGCCCAATTGGCGCTGGAGGCCTGTCGGCAGTTGGGTCAACCTGCGACCTTGTTGTTTTTCGACCTTGACGACTTCAAGTGCATCAACCGGTTGTATGGGCGTGCCGAGGGCGACAACGCCCTGAAAACCTTTGCCGACGTGCTGCGCATCGCTTTTCGTGAAAGCGATGTGATCGGTCGGCTGGGCAGCGATGAGTTTGCTGCCTTGTTGACCGGCGCCAACACGGTGGAGATTGCCGCAATCAGGGCGCGCCTCGAAGAAATACTCGATGAGCGTAATGCCACGGTGCATCGTGGTTATGACATTCGCTTCAGTGTCGGGCAGATCGAGTTTGATGCTCAGCTAACCCAAACGGCGCAAGATCTGCTGGCTCTGGTCGATAAGGCGTTGCGTGCCCGACAGTTCGAAGCTCGTCATTCTTGAATGGCGCCTTGCAAAACCGCTGCAACGTGCTCGGCCGTTCGTAACAGCCGACCATCCTCTCTGAACCTTCCGATCATCTGTAGCCCGACAGGCAACATGGCTTGGCCGGGCCTCAGCGGTATGTTCAGTTGCGGCCAGCCAAACGCCCCCCAGAACTTGATGAAGTCCGACGGCCCGGTGCTTTCCAGGCCGACCGGCGCGACCATCCCGCAAGAGGCGCCGAGCATGGCGTCGAAGGGGCGGCAAAGCTCGCTCAAGCGTGGGGCAAGATCGGCCAGGCGCGCCTTGGCAGCGGATTCCTGTTGCCAGGTTGTGGTTGCCGCCCGCTCGAACATGGCCAGGGTCGAAGGGCTCAATTGTGTTCGGTGTTGTTGAAACTCCTTTGCCAGCGAGCGGGCACCTTCGCAATCGTTAATCAACTGATGATCGTCGAACACACCGGCAAACTCATCCGGCAGCCGTACGTCGCTCACGTGATGGCCGGCGCTGCGCAACTGATCCACCGCCTGTTCCAGGGCAAGGACCACGTCGGGGTCCACTTGATCCCAGCGCGACGTGCGGCAGAACCCCAAGTGCAGCGGACGTCGCTCGATGTCCGGCACCACGAACCCGGGAATCAACACGCGCGCTACCAGGTGCAGGTCGCGCACTGACTGGCCATACCAACCCACGGTGTCGAAGCTCGGCGCCAACGGTTTTACCCCTTCCAGCGACACCAGTCCCAGCGACGGTTTGAAAGCGAAGAGGCCGCAGTAGGATGCCGGCTTGAGCAACGAGCCAGCGGTCTGGGTGCCCAGCGCCAGGGCAAAGAACCCTGCAGCCATCCCGGCCGCCGAGCCAGCGCTGGAGCTGCCCGGCGTTCGCGTAAGGTCGTGGGGATTGCGGGTTGGACCGGTGTGCATGTACGCAAACTCGGTGGTATGGGTCTTGCCCATGATCAGCGCCCCGGCCTGGCGCAGCAGCGTCACGACGTGGGCGTCCCGGGAGGGTTGATGGTCGGTATAGATGGGTGAATAGAACTGCGTGGGGTGGGTCGCAGTGTCGAAAATGTCCTTGATACCCACGGGGACGCCGGCCAGCAGACCCTGGCCGTTGTGCTGCGCCGCATCGGCGCGGACCTGCYGGGCGTCGAACGAGACAAAAGCCTGGATATCCGGCTCTTGCGCCTGAAAGCGTTGAAGAAAGGTTTCGACGACGATGGCAGCGGTGGTCTCGCCATTGACCACCGCTTCACTGAGGGTGGTGGCGTCAAGGGGCAGGCGGATCATTTGGCGAACAACTGATTGATATTTTTGAACGCCTTGAACTCCAGAGCATTGCCGCAGGGATCGAAAAGAAACATCGTGGCTTGTTCGCCCACCAATCCCTGAAACCGGATGCCCGGCTCGATCACGAAGTGTGTACCCAGGGCTTTCAGGCGTTCGGCCAGCGCCTCCCATTCTTCCATCGGCAATACCACACCGAAATGCGGCACCGGTACGTCGTGGCCGTCCACGGCGTTGGTATGGGCGGCTTCCTGAGAAGCGTTTTTCGGGGCCAGATGAATCACCAGTTGATGGCCGAAAAAGTTGAAATCGACCCAGTGATCGCTGGAGCGACCTTCTTCCAGGCCGAACACCTCGCCATAGAAACGCCGGGTAGCGTCCAGATCGTAAACCGGGATGGCCAAATGAAAAGGGGACAGTTGCATCGGATGTGCCTCGATGGGTTGAGCGTTGAGGCTGAGTTTAGTCCTGTGCTTTTTGATTGAAAGACGATAGTTTTTGCAGCGAGCTCAAATTATTTCGATCAATTGGGGGGCCGTATGCTGCGGGAACTGAAAACCTTCATTGCCGTGACGCGCCATGGCACGTTCGCAGCGGCAGGCATGCACATTGGCCTGACTCAGTCGGCGGTCAGCGCGCAGATCCGCAATCTGGAGCAGGCGTTGGGCATCCGTCTGTTCGATCGCACCGGGCGTCAGGCACTCCTCAATGCCGCAGGGCAGCGAGCGTTGCCGATGGCTCAGGAAATGCTCGAGATCTTCAGTCGCATGGCCGTCAGTGATGACATCAGCGAGTTTCGTGGCGAATTGAAGATCGGCGCGGTGGCCACCGTCCAGACCGGTTTGTTGCCACGGGCGCTGTTGCGACTCAGGCAACAGGCGCCGTCGCTGGAGGCGAAACTGGTGCCGGGGGTATCCCTGAACCTGCTGAGCCAGGTGGACACTGGCGAAGTGGACCTGGCGATTCTGATCAAGCCGCCGTTCGAACTGCCCAAGGAATTATCGGTGCAAGTCATTCGCCGGGAGCCGTTTGTGCTGATCGTGCCGGCCGACCTTGAGGGGGATGACCCGCTGCAGTTACTCGCCAGCCATCCCCACGTACGCTACGACCGCAATTCATTCGGTGGGCGATTGGTGACGCGTTTTTTGCGCGAGCAGCAGATTGATGTACAGGTGGCTCTGGAGCTGGATGAGCTGGAAGCCATTGTCAAGATGGTGGAATGCGGGCTGGGTGTTTCGCTATTGCCCGAGGCGGGGCTGTGGCTTGAGCATGGGGCGAAGGTCAGGATCATCCCGCTGGGAGAGCTGACGTTCTACCGGGAGATCGTGCTGTTGCAGCGTTATAGCCAGCGTACACAGCCGATCCAGCAGTTGTTTGCTCAGTGTTTGTTGTGAAGATCTTTTGAATTTGAGGGCACAAAAAACCCGCCTGAAGAGGCGGGTTTTTTAACGGCTAATCGAAGATCACTCTTCGATGTTGCCCATGGCGGTGGTGTTGAAGCCGCCGTCTACGTACATGATTTCGCCGCTGATGCCGGAAGCCAGGTCCGAGCACAGGAAGGCGCCGGCGTTGCCGACTTCTTCGATGGTGACGTTACGACGCAGCGGGGTTTGCGCTTCGTTGGCGGCCAGCATTTTGCGGAAGTTCTTGATGCCGGAAGCGGCGAGGGTGCGGATCGGGCCAGCCGATACGCAGTTGACGCGGGTGCCGTCCGGGCCCAGGGAGCCGGCCAGGTAACGTACGCCAGCTTCCAGGGAAGCCTTGGCCATGCCCATGACGTTGTAGTTCGGCATGGTGCGCTCGGCGCCCAGGTACGACAGGGTCAGCAGGCTGCCATTGCGGCCTTTCATCATTTCGCGACCAGCCTTGGCCAGGGCCACGAAGCTGTAGGCGCTGATGTCGTGAGCGATGCGGAAACCTTCACGGGTGGTGGCTTCGGTGAAGTCGCCGTCCAGTTGGTCGCCCGGGGCGAAGCCGACGGAGTGCACGATGCAGTCCAGGCCGTCCCACTTCTTGCTCAACTCTTCGAAGACCTTGGCGATTTCGGCATCGCTGGCCACGTCGCACGGGAAGCACAGCTCAGGGCTCGAACCCCAGCCCTGTGCGAATTCTTCGACACGACCCTTGAGTTTGTCGTTCTGATAAGTGAAGGCAAGCTCAGCGCCCTCGCGATGCATGGCGGCAGCGATGCCGGATGCGATGGACAGCTTGCTGGCGACACCGACGATCAGTACGCGCTTACCGGCGAGAAAACCCATGTGTTGCTCCTCTCTTTCAGGTTTATTGCGCAGTGGCTGGTGCCAGAAAAGCGGCTTCCAGCAACTGCTGTGTATACGGATGTTGGGGGGCGGCAAAGATACTTTGCGCGTCTCCCTGTTCGACCACTTGGCCATGCTTGACCACCATCAGCTGGTGGCTCAGCGCTTTGACGACAGCCAGGTCATGGCTGATAAACAAATACGTCAGGTTGTACTTGGTTTGCAGTGAACGTAGCAGCTCCACCACTTGGCGTTGCACGGTGCGGTCGAGGGCCGAAGTCGGCTCGTCCAGCAGAATCAACGCCGGTTTTAGCACTAAAGCCCGGGCAATGGCGATTCTCTGCCGCTGCCCACCGGAAAATTCATGGGGGTAGCGGTGCCGGGTTTCCGGATCCAGGCCTACCTCCTTGAGTGCCGCAATAATCGCTTGTTCCTGCTCGGCCTCGGTGCCCATCTTGTGGATCCGCAGGCCTTCGCCGACGATCTGGCTCACGCACATCCGTGGGCTCAGGCTGCCGAAAGGGTCCTGGAACACCACCTGCATTTCCCGCCGCAGCGGCCGAACCTGTTGCTGCGTCAGGCAGTCTAGCTGCTTGCCTTCAAAACGGATTGCCCCTTTGCTGCCGATCAGCCGCAAAATCGCCAAACCGAGCGTCGACTTGCCGGAACCGCTTTCTCCCACAATCCCCAGAGTCTGTCCCTGGGGCAGGCTGAAATTGATGCCGTCCACCGCCTTGATGTGGTCGACGGTCTTTTTCAGAAAGCCTTTCTTGATCGGGAACCAGACTTTCAGGTCCTCGACCTGCAGCAATGGCGGGCCAATTACATTGGTCGCGGGCTTGCCGCTGGGCTCCGCTGCCAGCAGTTCCCGGGTGTACGGATGCTGCGGCGCGCGGAACAATTCTTCGCACGATGCCTGTTCGACGATGCAACCGCGCTGCATGACACATACGCGATGCGCAATTCTTCGTACAAGGTTCAAATCGTGACTGATCAGTAACAGCGCCATGCCCAGGCGGGCCTGCAATTCCTTGAGCAATTCGAGGATTTTCAGCTGAACAGTCACGTCCAGAGCGGTGGTCGGTTCGTCGGCGATCAGCAGTTCCGGCTCGTTGGCCAGGGCCATGGCGATCATGACCCGCTGGCGCTGGCCACCGGACAATTCGTGGGGCAGGGCCTTGAGACGCTTCTCGGGTTCCGRGATGCCGACCATCTCCAGCAGCTCCAGCGTGCGCCTGGTCGCGACTTTGCCGGTCAGGCCCTTGTGGATGCCCAATACCTCGTTGATCTGCTTCTCGATCGAGTGCAGTGGGTTGAGCGAGGTCATCGGCTCTTGAAAGATCATCGCGATCCGGTTGCCGCGGATGTGGCGGATGGTTTTCTCTTTCAGCTCCAACAAGTTCCGGTCGGAATAGGTGATGGTGCCGGACGGATGCCGGGCCAGCGGATAGGGCAGCAGCCGCAGGATCGAGTGGGCGGTCACCGACTTGCCGGAGCCGCTTTCACCCACCAGCGCCAGGGTTTCGCCGCGCTTGATGTCGAAGCTGACGCCTTCGACCACCCGCTGAACGTGCTCGCCAACGACAAATTCGACGGCCAGGTCGCGCACTTCGATCAGATTGTCCTGATTCATTTCACTTCCTCGGGTCGAAGGCATCGCGAGCGGACTCGCCGATGAATACCAGCAAACTCAACATCAACGCCAGCACCGCAAACGCACTCATACCGAGCCACGGCGCTTGCAGGTTGGATTTGCCCTGGGCCACCAACTCACCCAGGGACGGGGCGCCCGGCGGCAAACCGAAGCCAAGGAAGTCGAGGGCGGTCAGCGTACCGATGGCGCCGGTCAGGATGAACGGCATGAAGGTCATGGTCGAGACCATGGCGTTGGGCAAAATGTGGCGGAACATGATCGCACCATTCTGCATGCCCAGCGCCCGGGCCGCGCGCACGTATTCCAGATTCCGCCCGCGCAGGAACTCCGCGCGCACCACATCCACCAGGCTCATCCACGAAAACAGCAACATGATCCCCAGCAGCCACCAGAAGTTCGGCTGCACGAAACTGGCGAGGATGATCAGCAGGTACAGCACCGGCAGCCCGGACCAGATCTCCAGGAAACGCTGCCCGGCCAGGTCGACCCAGCCGCCATAAAAGCCCTGCAAGGCGCCGGCGATCACGCCGATGATCGAGCTGAGAATGGTCAGCGTCAAAGCGAACAGCACCGAAATCCGGAAACCGTAAATCACCCGGGCCAACACGTCGCGGCCCTGGTCATCGGTGCCCAGCAGGTTGTCGGCGGACGGCGGCGCCGGGGCCGGGACTTTCAGGTCGTAGTTGATGCTCTGGTAGCTGTAGGGGATCGGCGCCCACACCACCCAGGCGTCCTTGGCCTTGAGCAGTTCGCGGATGTACGGGCTCTTGTAGTTGGCTTCCAGCGGGAATTCACCGCCGAACGCGGTTTCCGGATAGCGCTTGAGCGCCGGGAAGTACCAGGCGTTGTCGTAATGCACCACCAGCGGTTTGTCGTTGGCGATCAGCTCGGCGCCGAGGCTTGCGCCGAACAGAATCAGAAACAGCCACAACGACCACCAGCCTCGCTTGTTGGCCTTGAACAGCTCGAAACGTCGGCGATTGAGAGGGGACAGGTTCATCTCAATGCTCCCGGCTTTCGAAGTCGATGCGCGGATCGACAAGGGTGTACGTGAGGTCGCCGATCAGCTTGAGCACCAGCCCCAGCAGCGTGAAGATGAACAGCGTGCCGAAGACGATCGGGTAGTCGCGGTTGATCGCTGCTTCGAAACTCATCAGGCCGAGGCCGTCGAGGGAGAAGATCACTTCCACCAGCAACGAGCCGGTGAAGAAAATGCCGATGAGCGCTGAAGGGAAACCAGCGATCACCAACAGCATCGCGTTGCGAAACACATGGCCGTAGAGCACGCGGTGACGGGTCAGGCCCTTGGCTTTGGCGGTGACCACGTATTGCTTGTTGATTTCGTCGAGGAAGCTGTTTTTGGTCAGCAGCGTCATGGTCGCGAAGTGGCCGATCACCAGTGCAGTGACCGGCAGAGCCAGGTGCCAGAAATAATCGAGGATCTTGCCGCCGGTGCTGAGCTCATCAAAGTTGTTCGAGGTCAGGCCCCGTAGCGGGAACCAGTCGAAATAGCTGCCGCCGGCGAACACCACAATCAGCAGGATGGCGAACAGGAACGCCGGGATCGCGTAACCGACGATGATCGCCGAACTGGTCCACACATCGAAGTGGCTGCCGTGTCGCGTCGCCTTGGCGATCCCCAGCGGGATCGACACCAGGTACATGATCAGCGTGCTCCACAGCCCGAGGGAGATCGACACCGGCATCTTTTCCTTGATCAGGTCGATGACCTTGGCGTCGCGGAAGAAGCTGTCGCCGAAATCCAGGGTGGCGTAGTTCTTGATCATGATCCACAAGCGTTCCGGCGCCGATTTGTCGAAGCCGTACATGTGCTCGATTTCCTTGACCAGTGCCGGGTCCAGGCCCTGGGCGCCGCGATAGGCGGAACCTGCCACCGACACTTCGGCTCCGCCGCCGGCAATGCGGCTGGTGGCGCC
Source organism: Pseudomonas sp. 05N433 (assembly GCF_056396925.1). NCBI lineage: Bacteria > Pseudomonadati > Pseudomonadota > Gammaproteobacteria > Pseudomonadales > Pseudomonadaceae > Pseudomonas > Pseudomonas sp. 05N433. The sequence goes on from NZ_JBFTML010000003.1 coordinate 56,650, forward strand.
TTCGAAGCCTTCGAGTTTGGCGATCATCTGTTCCACCGGCCCACCGGGGGCGGCCTGGATGATCACGAAGTTGATCAGCAAAATGCCAAACAGGGTCGGGATGATCAGCAGCAGTCGCCGAAAAATATACGCCAGCATCTGATTACTCCGTGCCCGCAGGGTCGGCTTGCAGTTTTGTTTCGACTTCTATCGCAGGTGTCGCGTCGGGTTTGACCCACCAGGTATTGATGCCGATGTCATATTTGGGTGAAATCTTCGGGTGGCCGATGTGGTTCCAGTACGCCACGCGCCAGGTCTTGATGTGCCAGTTGGGGATCACGTAATAGCCCCATTGCAGCACCCGGTCCAGCGCCCGGGCGTGGGCCACCAGGCTTTTGCGCGAATCGGCGTTGATCAGTTGCTCGACCAGTTGGTCCACCACTGGGTCTTTAAGGCCCATGGAGTTGCGGCTGCCGGGTTTGTCGGCGGCGGCGGTCATCCAGAACTCGCGCTGTTCGTTACCCGGCGAGTTGGATTGCGGGAAACTGCCGACGATCATATCGAAGTCCCGGGAGCGTACGCGGTTGATGTATTGCGAGACGTCGACCCGACGGATCACCAGATCGATGCCCAGGTCGCTGAGGTTGCGCTTGAACGGCAGCAGCACCCGCTCGAACTCGGTCTGGGCCAGCAGGAACTCGATGGTCACCGGTTTGCCGGTGGCGTCGACCATCTTGTCGTCGACGATCCGCCAGCCGGCCTCTTGCAGCAGTTGATAGGCTTTGCGCTGCTGGGTGCGGATCATGCCGCTGGCGTCGGTCAGCGGGTTCTGGAACGCCTCGCTGAACACTTGCTCGGGAATCTTGCCGCGGAACGGGTCGAGAATCGCCAGTTGATCGGCGTCCGGCAGGCCAGTGGCGGCCATTTCCGAGTTTTCGAAGTAACTGCGGGTACGCACGTAGGCGCCGTTGAACAGTTGCTTGTTAGTCCACTCGAAGTCCAGCAACAGGGTCAGCGCCTGGCGCACGCGCACATCCTGGAACACCGGACGACGCAGGTTGAACACGAAGCCTTGCATGCCGGTGGGGTTGCCGTTGGGGATTTCTTCCTTGATCAGCCGCCCTTCGGTCACCGCCGGAATGTTGTAGGCCTTGGCCCAGTTTTTCGCGGATATTTCCAGCCAGTAGTCGAACTGACCGGCCTTGAGTGCTTCCAGTGCGACGGTGTTGTCGCGGTAATAGTCAGTGGTCATCACGTCGAAGTTGTAGAACCCGCGATTGACCGGCAGGTCCTTGCCCCAGTAATCCTTGACCCGTTCATATCGCACGGAGCGCCCGGCCTTCACTTCGGTGACTTTGTACGGGCCGCTGCCCAGCGGTAGTTCCAGGTTGCCCTTATTGAAGTCACGGGTGGCCCACCAATGTTTGGGCAGCACCGGCAACTGGCAGAGGATCATTGGCAATTCGCGGTTGTTGTTGTGCTTGAACTTGAACAGCACTTTGAGCGGGTCTTCGGCGATCGCTTCCTCCACGTCGCTGTAATAGCCGTGGTAGAGCGGGGCACCTTCCTTGATCAGGGTCTGGAAGCTGAACACCACGTCTTCGGCGCGCACAGGGTGGCCGTCGTGGAAACGTGCATCGGGGCGCAGATAGAAGCGCACCCAGGTGTTGTCCGGGGCTTTTTCGATTTTGCCTGCGATCAAGCCATATTGAGTGAACGGCTCATCGAGACCCTGTTTGGCCAGGGTGTCGTAGATCATGCTGATGTCGTCGGCCGGCACGCCTTTGCTGATGAACGGATTGAGGCTGTCGAAGCCACCGAACCCGGCCTGACGGAAGATTCCGCCCTTCGGCGCGTCGGGGTTTACGTAATCGAAGTGCTTGAAGTCGGCCGGGTATTTCGGCGGCTCGTTGTACAGGGTCAAGGCGTGTTGCGGGGCGGCGCAGGCCAGCCCGGCGAACAACAGACCGCTGGCCTGCAAGAGCAGGGCGCGTAAGGGAGTCATTGATCTTTCTCCGAAGATTTCAGCCACCAAGCGCTCAGGCCCAGGGTGTAGGGCGGCGTGGTGACGAAGGCGAACCGGTTGCGGTAGGCCAAGCGGTGATAATTGAGGTACCAGTTGGGAATGATGTAGTGCTGCCATAGCAGCACCCGGTCGAGCGCCTTGCCGGCGGCGACTTGTTCATCCCGGGTCTGGGCGCCGAGCAGTTGTTCGAGCAAATGGTCGACCACCGGGTCGGCGATGCCTGCGTAGTTCTTGCTGCCCTTGATCCCGACCTGGCTGGAGTGGAAGTACTGCCATTGTTCCAGGCCGGGGCTGAGGGTCTGGTTGAGGGTCATCAGGATCATGTCGAAATCGAATTGATCGAGGCGCTGTTTGTACTGGGCGCGATCGACCGTGCGCAGCCGTGCGTCGATACCGATGCTGGCGAGGTTCTCGACGTAGGGCTGAAGGATCCGCTCCAGGTTCGGGTTGACCAGAAGGATCTCGAAGCGTAGCGGTTGGCCGATGCTGTTCTGCAGCCGCTGGCCATTGAGCTTCCAGCCGGCTTCGGCGAGCAGGCCCAAGGCCTTGCGCATGGTTTCGCGCGGAATGCCGCGGCCTTCGGTCTGCGGCAGGCTGAACGGCTCGGTGAGCAGCTTGGCGGGCAACTGATCGCGATAGGGCTTGAGCAACAGCCACTCGTGGCCGACCGGCAGTCCCGTGGCAGAGAACTCGCTGTTGGGGTAGTAACTCATGGCGCGTGTGTAGGCGCCGCTGAACAGCGTGCGGTTGGTCCACTCGAAATCGAACATCAGTCCCAGCGCTTCACGGACCTTGATCTGGGCGAAGGTCGACCGCCGAGTGTTCATGAACAGGCCCTGGCTCTGGGTCGGGATCTGGTGCGGGATCTGCGCCTTGATCACCTCGCCACGGCGCACGGCCGGGAAGTCGTAGCCGTTGTCCCAGTTTTTCGCCTGATGCTCGATGTAGATGTCGAACTCGCCGGCCTTGAACGCTTCGAAGGCCACGTCGCTGTCACGGTAGAACTCGACTTCCATGCGATCGACGTTGTACTTGCCGCGATTGACCGGCAGGTCCTTGCCCCAGTAATCCTTGACCCGTTCGAAGACGATCTGCCGCCCGGGGGTTACCGAAGTGATGCGATACGGCCCACTGCCCAATGGCGGCTCGAAGGTGGTGGCCTTGAAGTCGCGATCTTTCCAGTAATGCTGGGGCAACACCGGCAACTCGCCCAGGCGCAGGATCAGCAACGGATTACCGGAGCGCTTGAAGACGAAGCGAATGCGCTGCGGGTTGAGGATGTCGACCCGCGACACTTCCTGCAGGTTGGTGCGGTATTGCGGATGACCTTCCTTGAGCAGCAGACGGTAAGAAAACGCGACATCGTAAGCGGTGATCGGCGTGCCATCGTGGAAGCGCGCTTCGGGGCGCAGGTTGAACACCACCCAGCTGCGGTCTTCGCTGTATTCCACCGATTGGGCGATCAGGCCATAACTGGACGTCGGCTCATCGCCCGACGGCGCGTACTGGCCGGTGCCGACCATCAGCGGTTCGTTGAGTTCGTTGATGCCGTATTGCAGGAAGTTGGGCGTGGAAACCGGGCTCGAACCTTTGAAGGTGTAAGGGTTGAGCGTATCGAAGGTGCCAAACGCCATCACCCGCAACGTACCGCCCTTGGGCGCTTGCGGGTTGACCCAGTCGAAGTGGGTAAATCTGGCCGGGTACTTGAGCGTGCCGAACTGCGCATAACCGTGGCTTTCGCTGATCGTCGCGCTTGCGGGGGAGCTCAAGGCCAGGCTGATCAGGAGCAGGAGGAGGGGACGCTTCAAGTCAGAGATCCGATCCAGGCGGCTTGGGCTTTGTGGGCCGTACAGTAACAGCTTGTATCGACAGGAAAAAGACGGGGGGGCTTAATGCATTGTTAACCGCTGCCTCGATAGCCCTGCGGATCGCAGAACCTGTGGCGAGGGAGCTTGCTCCCGCTGGGTTGCGAAGCAGCCCCAAAACCTGAAATCCGGTAACTTCTGACACGCCGCGTACTTGGGTTTACGACTGCTTCGCAGCCGAGCGGGGGCAAGCCCCCTCGCCACAAAAGCCCCTAGGCAGGGCGTGCTGATTAATGCGGGGAAGAAACCGTCAGCATCTGACCCGGTTTCAGCGCCTGGCCTACCCGAGGGTTCCAGCGCTTGAGGTGTTGCATTTCGACATTGAAACGTTTGGCAACCATGTACAACGAGTCGCCTTGCTGGACCTTGTACTGGGTCTGCGGTTTCTGTTTGTCTGACTTGCCGCTGGTTTTGCTGTTCGCCGCCACGACAGTGTTGATGCGACCGCCGCTGCGCTTGGTGGTGTCCTGCATCACAAGGGTCTGGCCGACCTTGAGGTTCTTGCCGTTCAGCTTGTTCCAGCGTTGCAGGTCCTTGACGTCGACCTTGTTGGCCCTGGCAATGGAGGCCAGATTTTCTCCGCGCTTGACCCGGTAGGCGCGCTTGATGCTGGCGATTTCGCTGTCGTCGGCACCTTCGAACACCGGCTTGAGCGGCCGCTGGCTGATCAGCTCTTCAGGACGCATGGTCGACAGGCTGGCAGTCAGCAGTTGCGCCTTGGACGTCGGCACCAGCAGATGCTGGGGACCGTCGATGGTAGTGCGTTGCTTGAAGGCCGGGTTGAGCTGGAACAGCTCGTCTTCGTCGATGTTGGCCACCGCGGCAACCTTGGACAGGTCCATGCGCTGGTTGATTTCGACGACCTGGAAGTACGGTTCGTTGGCGATCGACTTGAGGTTCACGCCATAGGCATCGGGCGCCAACACCACTTGCGACAGCGCCAGCAGCTTCGGCACATAGGCCTGGGTTTCCGCTGGCAGCGGCAGGTTCCAATAATCGGTTGGAAGGCCGAGCTTCTCGTTGCGCTCGATGGCCCGGCTGACCGTGCCTTCGCCGGCGTTGTAGGCCGCCAGGGCCAATAGCCAGTCACCGTTGAACATGTCGTGCAGGCGGGTCAGGTAATCCATGGCCGCGGTGGTCGAGGCAGTGATATCGCGACGGCCATCATAGAAACGGGTTTGACGCAGGTTGAAGTAACGCCCGGTGGAAGGAATGAATTGCCAAAGGCCCACCGCGTCGGCCCGGGAATAGGCCATCGGGTTGTAGGCGCTTTCAATCACTGGCAACAGCGCCAGTTCCAGCGGCATGTTGCGCTCTTCAAGGCGTTCGACGATGTAGTGAATGTAGAGGCTGCCGCGTTCGCCGGCGTTTTCGAGGAAGGACGGGTTACTGGCGAACCACAGGCGCTGCTGCTCGATGCGCGGGTTGACGCCCAGGTTGTCCTGCAACTGGAAGCCCTGGCGCATGCGCTCCCAAACGTCCTGGGGAACTTGCGGTGTTGGTTTTTCGCTGAGCCAGATCGGTTTTTGCTTGGCTCGCGCGGCGATATTCGGTGTGTGTGTCGCTTCGGTCTGCGGCACATGGCTTGAACAGCCCGCCAAAGTGGCGGACACAGCCACCGCGATGGCTTGAGCCAAGCGGGTCAATGCGTCTGAATTGGTGGCTTTACGAATAGGTGACGACATTGGCTGGAAGTAAGTTCCGGGCGAAAATGTCGGGCGATTCTAGAAAGCACACCCCCTGCGGTCAACCATTCAGAATTTTTGTACCATTGCGCAGGCAGCTTAGAACGTATCTTTCCAAGCCCGCAATGCAGCAAAGACCGCACTCGGCGCCCGGTTTTCGGTTCCATTCCGTTCGTCCACTTTTTCTTTAACGGATGTTTCGCCGGTACGCAAAAACGGATTGGTGAGCTTTTCCAGCGCCAGGGTCGAAGGCAGCGTCATGATTCCGGCTTCCCGTTGACGGGTGACTTTGGCCAGTCGTTCGAGGGTGTCGGGATTGCCCGGTTCGACCGCCACGGCAAACTTCAGATTGCTCAGGGTGTACTCGTGGGTGCAGTAGACCAGCGTGTCTTCGGGAAGCGCCGCGAGGCGGCTCAGCGAGTGATGCATTTGCTCGGGCGTGCCTTCGAACAAGCGTCCGCAACCGGCAGCGAACAGGGTGTCGCCGCAAAACAGATGACCGCGGTGGTAATAGGCGATATGCCCGAGGGTATGGCCCGGTACTGTGATGACATCGAAGTCCCAACCCAGCACGGTGATCCGGTCGCTGTCCTTGAGGGCCACGTCCCGTGCCGGGATGGTCTCGCTGGCCGGGCCATGGACGGTTGCGTCTGTCGCTTTTTTCAGCCGCTCGACGCCGCCGACATGGTCATGATGGTGATGAGTGATCAGAATATCGCTTAGCACCCAACCCGGGTGCGCCGCGAGCCACGCCTCTACGGGCGCGGCATCGCCCGGATCGACTACGGCGCAGCGCTGGGTGCTGTGGTCTTGTAACAACCAGATGTAGTTGTCGGTGAAGGCGGGCAGGGCACTGATCTGTATCATCGTCGGATTCGCCAAGCGGAAAACATTGGCGCATCTTAGAGCTTCCTGGCGCGTTGGAGAATGCAATGACCGATAAAGCGTTCGCTCAGGCTGATCCTGACTGGCTGGCATTGATCAGCGCGGCCCGTGACTGGCTGTCCGGCCCCATCGGGCAATTTTTGCTGGACGAAGAACGACGCATGCTCGAAGACGAGTTGGGGCGCTTCTTCGGCGGCTATCTGGTGCATTACGGCCCCTCGGCACAGACGCCACCGGCGGCGCCGCAGGTGCAGCGCAATGTGCGACTCGGCGCGCCGTTGCCGGGGGTCGAGATCGTCTGCGAAGAGCAGGCCTGGCCCTTGAGCGAGCATGCCGCCGATGTGGTGGTGTTGCAGCATGGGCTGGATTTCTGCCTGTCGCCACACGGCTTGTTGCGCGAAGCGGCGAGCAGTGTGCGCCCCGGCGGGCATCTGCTGATTATCGGGATCAACCCCTGGAGCAGTTGGGGCCTGCGTCATGTGTTTGCCCATGACGCCTTGCGCAAGGCGCGCTGCATTTCGCCGTCGCGGGTCAGCGACTGGCTGAACCTGCTGGGCTTCGCGCTGGAGAAACGCCGCTTCGGGTGCTATCGTCCGCCGCTTGCGTCACCTGCCTGGCAAGCTCGTCTGGCCGGTTGGGAGCGCAAGGCCGGTGACTGGCAATTGTCGGGTGGCGGCTTCTATTTATTAGTCGCGCGCAAGATCGTGGTGGGGCTGCGGCCGGTGCGCCAGGTACGGCGCGAGCCGATGGGCAAGCTGATTCCGTTGCCGATGGCCAAGGTCAATCGTCGTCACATCGAACCGTAATACACTTTTTTATATTCCCGGCCGGGTATGCCCCGGCCTCGGGCATCGTCGGTCACCGATCGGCGAGCCAGCGCATTTTCTGGATAGATTGGCATGAGCGATAGCGTAGAACTCTTCACCGATGGCGCCTGCAAGGGCAACCCTGGCCCAGGCGGCTGGGGCGCGTTGCTGGTGTGCAAGGGCGTTGAAAAAGAACTCTGGGGCGGCGAAGCCAACACCACCAACAACCGCATGGAGCTGATGGGGGCGATCCGTGGCCTGGAAGAGCTCAAGCGTTCTTGCGACGTGCTGCTGGTGACCGACTCCCAGTACGTGATGAAAGGCATCAACGAGTGGATGGCCAACTGGAAGAAACGCGGCTGGAAAACCGCCGCGAAGGAACCAGTGAAAAACGCCGACCTGTGGAAACTGCTCGACGAGCAGGTCAACCGCCACAACGTCACCTGGAAATGGGTGCGCGGGCACATCGGCCATCATGGCAACGAACGGGCCGACCAACTGGCCAACCGTGGCGTGGATGAAGTGCGCGGGTACAAACAGGCTTGATTCCGGCGTAACACGGTCTATCTGAAAGACCCCCGCGAGCGTGTTAACATCGCCGCTTTTGCACGATTGACCCGTTGAGAGCTGAGCACTGATGGCCACCAGATCCGTTGTACTCGATACCGAAACCACCGGCATGCCGGTGACCGACGGCCACCGGATTATCGAAATCGGTTGTGTCGAGTTGATCGGTCGGCGCCTGACCGGCCGGCATTTCCACGTTTACCTGCAACCGGATCGCGAGAGTGACGAAGGCGCCATCGGCGTCCACGGCATCACTAACGAATTTCTGGTGGGCAAGCCGCGTTTCACTGAAGTGGCCGATGAATTTTTCGAGTTCATCAAGGGCGCACAGCTGATCATCCATAACGCGGCGTTCGACGTTGGCTTTATCAACAACGAATTTGCCCTGATGGGCCAGCACGATCGCGCGGACATCACACAACACTGCACGATCCTCGACACCCTGATAATGGCCCGGGAACGTCACCCGGGGCAGCGCAACAGCCTCGACGCCTTGTGCAAACGCTATGGCGTCGACAACTCCGGCCGTGAACTGCACGGCGCCTTGCTCGACTCCGAGATTCTCGCCGACGTTTACCTGACCATGACCGGCGGCCAGACCAGCCTGTCGCTGGCCGGTAACGCGTCCGATGGCAACGGTTCGGGCGAAGGCGCCGATAATTCCGCCACGGAAATCCGTCGTCTGCCGGCCGATCGTCAGCCGACCCGGATCATCCGCGCCAGTGAAGAGGATCTGGCCCAACACGTTGCGCGCCTGGAAGCCATCGCCAAATCCGCCGGCGCGCCGTCGCTGTGGCAGCAATTGGCCGAGGCCAAGGCTCAGGCCTGAGTCCCTTCGAGCGGAAGGTTTTTTGTGGCGAGGGAGCTTGCTCCCGCTCGACTGCGCAGCAGTCGCAAATCCTGCCAATATGGTTCCGAGCGAATGCAGGGGGGGGCGCTTCGCAGCCCAACGGGAGCAAGCTCCCTCGCCACAGGTATCTTTCTCGACACCGAGTTTGCTGGCCACATGATGGTGCGCCGGCCGGCCCACTTCAGGGCATCCCCCTCGCCACATGCGCTCCAACCCTCTACCCTGAGGTGATTGGCAGGCCACGGTCTGCCGCCTCAGGACGCCGAGCCTCATGTATAAAGATTTGAAATTCCCGGTCCTGATCGTCCACCGCGACATCAAGGCCGACACCGTTGCCGGTGATCGTGTGCGTGGCATTGCCCGGGAGCTGGAGCAGGAAGGTTTCAGTATCGTTTCGGCGGTCGATTACACCGAGGGGCGTCTGGTCGCCTCGACCCATCACGGCCTTGCCTGCATGTTGATTGCCGCCGAAGACGCCAGCACCCACGCGCATCTTCTGCACAACATGGCCGAACTGATTCGCCTGGCGCGGGTTCGGGCGCCGGAGCTGCCGATTTTCGCCCTGGGCGAGCAAGTCACCCTGGAAAACGCCCCGGCCGACGCCATGGCCGAGCTCAATCAGCTGCGCGGCATTCTCTATTTGTTCGAAGACACCGTGCCATTCCTTGCCCGTCAGGTTGCCCGCGCGGCGCGCAAGTACCTGGACGGCCTGTTGCCGCCGTTCTTCAAGGCGTTGGTGCAGCACACCGCAGACTCCAATTATTCCTGGCACACGCCGGGGCATGGCGGCGGCGTGGCGTATCACAAGAGCCCGGTAGGGCAGGCGTTTCACCAGTTTTTCGGGGAAAATACCCTGCGTTCGGATTTGTCGGTGTCGGTGCCGGAACTCGGTTCGCTGCTCGATCACACTGGCCCGCTGGCTGAGGCGGAAGCGCGAGCGGCTCGCAACTTCGGCGCCGATCACACCTTTTTCGTGATCAATGGCACCTCGACCGCCAACAAGATCGTCTGGCATTCCATGGTGGCACGCGATGATCTGGTGCTGGTGGATCGCAACTGCCACAAGTCAGTGTTGCACGCGATCATCATGACCGGCGCGATTCCGCTGTACCTGTGCCCGGAGCGCAATGAGCTGGGGATCATTGGCCCGATTCCGTTGAGTGAGTTCAGCCGCGAATCAATCCAGGCCAAGATCGACGCGAGCCCACTGACCCAGGGCCGCGAGCCCAAGGTCAAGTTGGCGGTGGTGACCAACTCGACTTATGACGGCCTCTGTTACAACGCCGAACTGATCAAACAGAGCCTGGGCAACAGCGTCGAGGTGCTGCATTTCGACGAGGCCTGGTTCGCCTACGCGGCATTCCACGAGTTCTTCGCCGGCCGTTATGGCATGGGCACGTCCCGCAGCGAAGACAGCCCCTTGGTGTTCACCACTCACTCCACACACAAACTGCTGGCGGCGTTCAGCCAGGCGTCGATGATTCACGTGCAGGACGGCGGTGCACGGCAGCTGGATCGCGACCGTTTCAACGAAGCGTTCATGATGCACATCTCGACCTCGCCGCAGTACAGCATCATCGCCTCGCTGGACGTGGCCTCGGCGATGATGGAAGGGCCGGCCGGTCGTTCGTTGCTACAGGAAATGTTCGACGAAGCCCTGAGTTTTCGCCGGGCGCTGGCCAATCTGCGCCAGCATATCGCCGCCGATGACTGGTGGTTTTCCATCTGGCAGCCGCCCTCGGTCGAAGCCATCGAGCAGGTGGCCGCCGAAGCCTGGCTGCTGCAACCCGACGCCGATTGGCACGGCTTTGGCGGCGTGACTGACGACTATGTGCTGCTCGATCCGATTAAGGTCACGCTGGTGATGCCGGGGCTGACGGCGGGCGGCGCGCTGAGTGCGCGGGGGATTCCGGCGGCGGTAGTCAGCAAGTTCCTCTGGGAACGCGGGCTGGTCGTGGAAAAGACTGGGCTGTATTCATTCCTGGTGCTGTTCTCGATGGGCATTACCAAGGGCAAATGGAGCACGCTGCTGACCGAGTTACTGGAGTTCAAGCGCAGCTACGACGCCAACGTCAGCCTGGCCACCTGCCTGCCGTGCGTGGCGCAACAGAACATGGCCCGTTATCAAGGCATGGGGTTGCGCGATCTGTGCGATCAATTGCACGCCTGTTATCGCAGCAACGCCACGGCCAAACACCTCAAACGCATGTACACGGTGTTGCCGGAAGTCGCGATGAAGCCAGCGGACGCCTATGATCAATTGGTACGCGGGGAAGTGGAGGCCGTTTCGATCGATGCCCTGGACGGGCGGATCGCGGCAGTGATGCTGGTGCCATACCCGCCGGGGATCCCGTTGATCATGCCCGGCGAGCGTTTCACCGAGTCGACCCGCTCGATCATCGATTACCTGAAGTTTGCCCGGGCGTTCGACAGCAGCTTCCCCGGGTTTGTCGTCGATGTGCATGGCTTGCAACATGAAGACGAGGGCAATGGACGGCACTACACCGTCGATTGCATCAAGGAATGAGGACCTTTGCGAGTATGCAGCCCGTCATGAATCCCAAATACCCGGGCCTCTCGGTGCGTGTCGCCGATGAGGGTTTTGCGGCTTATATCTGGGGCAGTGATTTCAGTTTTGAAGTCGCCGCCTATGGCGCAGCAGAAATCGGCAAGCCGGTGGCGCAGTGGCCGGTGACGCCAATCACCCCGTATCGCAAGTGCTACGGCATCGATCCCGAAGAGTTCAGCAGCTTTCGCGACGCCGCCGACAGTGCGATTTTCATGGCCTATCTGGATGATGAGCCGGTGGGCCACCTGGTGGTCAGCACCAACTGGAACGGTTTCGCCCATATCGATGAATTGGCGGTGCATGCACCGGCGCGTCGCCATGGCGTGGCCAAGGCGTTGCTGGACGTAGCGCAGTTCTGGAGCCGCAAGAAAAAGCTGCCGGGCATCATGCTGGAAACCCAGAACAATAATCTTGGGGCCTGCCGGCTGTATGAACGCTGTGGCTACGTGGTTGGCGGGATCGATCATCTGCGTTATCGCGGGATCGACCCGAACACCGCCGAAGTCGCATTGTTCTGGTATCGATTGTTCGAGAACCCGCTGGAAAAACCGATCAGCTCGCCAGCATCGCCACGGCTTGTTCCGTGATGATGTCCAGCAGCGTCTGAACCGCCGGAGAGGGCTCGGCGTTTTTCAGGCGCAGAGCGTAGACGCTGACCGGTACCGCAGGCGCCAGCGGGCAGGCATCGAGCCCGGCCGATTTGGCGCCAAGGGCGGTAAACGGATCGACAATCGCCAGGCCTTCACCGGCCTCGACCATGCTGCGCATCATTTGATGCGTCTGCACCCGGGTCTGGATGACCGGGGCAGGGCGCAGCGCATGCAGCTTGTTGTCCAGCGCCGGGCTGAGCGGGTCGTGACCTTCCAGGCCGACCATTGACTGGCCGGCCAAGTCTTGCAGCGAGATGTACTTCTGTTTCGGTTGCAACCAGCCATGGGGTGCCAATAGCTGGAGCTTGCCCTGGGCGATGATCTGGCAATCGATATCGGCATGGTCCGGGTCGTGCAGGCTCAGGCCCAGATCGCTTTCGCGCAGCAGCAGGCTTCTGACAATCTCGCGGGTCGGTTGGCTCAGGAGGGTGCAAGGTGCATCGGGGAGGCGTCGGCGCAGCGCCGCGATGCTCTGCGGCAACAGTTGTTGCGCCAGCGGCGGGGTGCAGATGATTCGCAGGGGCGGGGCCAGATATTGCTTGAGGCTGCTGGCCAGTCGCTGGACCGGCTCAAGGGCCTCGTAGACGCGGGCGATCTCGACCTGCAACTCCCGCGCCTCGCGCGTGGCTTGCAGACGGCCACGCACGCTGGCAAACAGCATGAAACCCAACTGATCCTCGGCATCGCGCAACGTGCGTTCAACCTCGGTCACGGGCAACTGCAACCATTCGGCCGCGGTGCCCAGGTGACCGGTCTGCAGGAGCGCCTGGATCACTTCGATATGACGTAAACGCATGCGTGAAGTCCATGTTCAGCAGGTGAGGGAGTCAGTGACTGAATCCTAACTCAAGTGCGCGCATATGACTTCTGCTCATAACAGCGGGTTATGAAGCGACGTTCGTTTCAGGCTCGCGAATGAGGGTGACACCGGTTTGCACCAGCACAAACGCGTTGTCGTCGAGTTTGTTGACCCGATCGCCAATGGCCAGTTTATAGGTGGTGACAGGCGCAGAGCCGGCGAGGCCGTCGTGCGACAGGGTGGATTCCTGGAACTCATGCACGGAATAAACACGGCCTTCCGCGTCTCTTGCATGGAACTGACCGACGAGTACTGCTGCCATCTGCTTAGAACCTCTGGAGATAAATCACTCAATTTGCGGTTCTGTAGACCGTGGTTGGGCGAGGTAAGTTTTCCTACAGGAAAAAAATAGTCAGGGGCGGCGATTTTCCGTCGCCCGCTGGTTGAATCGTCATTTGATCATCTATAACTAGAAGCTCTTTCCATCGAACAGTCGAGTATCTTCCATGAGCAACGTCTACGAGATCGCCGTTCTGGTCGGCAGCCTGAGAAAAGCATCGATCAACCGCAAGGTCGCGCTGGCGCTGGCCGAGCTGGCGCCTGCCAATCTGAAGCTGACGATCGTCGAAATCGGCGATTTGCCGCTGTACAACGAAGACATCGATGGCGATTCACCGCCGGCAGCCTACAGCACTTTCCGACAACAAGTGCGCTCATCCGACGCGGTGCTGTTCGTGACCCCGGAATACAACCGTTCGGTGCCGGCGCCGTTGAAGAATGCGATTGACGTCGGTTCGCGTCCCTATGGCCAGAGTGTCTGGGACGGCAAGCCGGGTGCGGTGATCAGCGCTTCACCGGGCGCCGTCGGCGGATTTGGCGCCAACCACAATGTGCGCCAGTCGATGGTGTTTCTCAATGTGCCGTGCATGCAGCAGCCGGAAGCTTATCTGGGCGGTATGGGTTCAGCGTTCGACGAGGCGGGCAAGTTGTCGGAGTCGCTCAAGCCGTTCCTGCAGAAATTCATCAATGCGTATGGGCAGTGGGTCGAGCAGCATAAAAAGCCATGACCACTCCCTTTTAGCTCGTAGCAGCTGCCTCGCAGGCTCGGCAGCTGCTACATCAGGCATTTCATCCCACCTTCACTTTACGGCCTATTCAAACCTCCCTATATTCCGCGCTTCGTTTTTCCGTCGGGCTGGAACCGGGTTTATATGCTCATCGCATCGTTGATTTTTTTGCTGACCATCACCCTGGTGATCTGGCAACCCAAAGGCCTGGGCGTCGGCTGGAGTGCGGTATTCGGCGCGGTGCTGGCACTGCTGTCCGGGGTGGTGCACCTGAGCGATATTCCGCTGGTATGGCAGATCATCTGGAATGCCACTGGCACCTTCGTTGCGCTGATTATCATCAGCCTGCTGCTGGATGAGGCGGGGTTCTTTGCCTGGGCCGCGTTGCATGTGGCCCGTTGGGGGCGGGGCAGCGGGCGCAAGCTCTTTGCTTATATGGTGTTGCTCGGCGCACTGGTGTCGGCGTTGTTCGCCAATGACGGCGCGGCGCTGATTCTTACACCGATCGTGATTTCCATGCTGCTGGCGTTGCGTTTTTCCCCGGCGGCGACCCTGGCGTTCGTGATGGGCGCCGGTTTCATCGCCGACACCGCGAGCCTGCCGCTGGTGGTGTCGAACCTTGTGAACATTGTTTCGGCTGACTTCTTCAAGATCAGTTTCAACCGCTACGCCGCGGTGATGATTCCGGTCAATCTGGTAAGCGTGGCGGCGACCCTGGCAATGTTGATGGTGTTTTTCCGTCGCGACATCCCCCGTGATTACCATCCCGAGCAGTTGGCAGACCCGGCCACCGCGATTCACGACACTGCAACGTTTTATGCCGGTTGGGTGGTGTTGGTGATTCTGCTGCTCGGCTGCTTTGCCCTTGAGCCGTTGGGCATTCCGATCAGCGCGATCTCCGCGGTGTGCGCTGCATTGCTGCTGGCCATTGCCGCCCGTGGCCACAAGATTTCCACGCGTAAGGTGATGAAAGAAGCGCCGTGGCAGATCGTGATTTTTTCCTTAGGGATGTACCTCGTGGTGTATGGCCTGCGCAACGCCGGGCTAACCGGGTATCTGGCCGGTTGGCTGGATGGCTTCGCCGGTTACGGCGTGTGGGGCGCGGCCATGGGCACCGGGGTGCTGACGGCGTTGCTGTCGTCGGTGATGAACAATCTGCCGACCGTGCTGATCGGCTTGCTCTCGATCGATGCCAGTCAGGCGACCGGCGTGGCGAAAGAGGCGATGATCTACGCCAACGTCATCGGCAGCGACCTGGGGCCGAAAATCACCCCGATCGGCAGTCTGGCGACCTTGCTGTGGCTGCATGTGCTGCAGCGCAAGAATATCCGGATTGGCTGGGGCTACTACTTCAAGGTCGGGGTTGTGCTGACGGTGCCGGTGTTGTTGGTGACGTTGGCGGCCTTGGCGTTGCGGTTATCCATCTAGACCGGGCGGGCACTGCAAACGCTCAACCACTGCCCGGCACATTCGGCCAAAGATCGGACACCAGAAACAGCCGCTCGGCCTCTTCCCAATCCCCTTTGGCATTCTCTGTCAGCCGCACCATCAATTGCGCCGGTGCCAGCGGGTCCAGATCACTCAGCCACGCCTTCAGCTGTTCAGCGCTCCAGGTCTGCTCCTCGGGATAGTGCGCCGGCGCCAGCCAGGCATGGCGGGGCAGGGGTTGCCAGCGACCGAACGGACGCTGCACGACAAACTCCGCCCAATCCTTCTGGTGCAGCCAGCTACCGCGTAAATGCTGAGGGTGTGCGCCACTCGGTGGTTCGGCCTGCCCAGGCCACGGATAGAGCAGATAACCGCCCAGCCATAGATGCGCGCTGAACTGCTGGATATCCAGCGACGCCAGCACCTCACGGCTTTCCGCCCGTGCGGAAATCGGCAGTTGATGCCGGCTCAGGTGTTCCAGTTTGCGGTCCAGCCGATCATGGCAACCCGGTCCAAGCCATTGCGCGGTGTCACGGCCGTCACCGTTCTGCGGGCCGAGATAGAGCTTGATCGCCAGTTCCAGGTGATGCACACCATCGCGATCGCGCAGCAGCATGTCCAACTCGCCGAGGGTATGGCCTTCGCGACGGATCGGCATGTTGGCGGCGATCAGCTCGATCCCCGGCGCGTGCCGCACGGCGTACTGCCACAGCCGTTCGTAGTACAAACCCAGGCGCCGGGTCCTGGCCTGGGCCAGCCAGTGCAGCAAATCGTAACTGTCACGATCCAGATGCCTGAGCCAGTGTTCCAGGCGCTCCGGCGCCTGCACCCAATCGCTGCCGGCCAGGGGATGACGCTGCGGCCACGGGGTGGCGTCGAGCATCGGCGGCGCGAGGATGACCCAAGCCAGGTCGCGCACTTCAGGGTGGCGCAACTGGTGAGGTAACTGGAGCAAGTCTGGAAATAGGATCATCTTGCGAGCATAGCCCGAAACTAGAGCACACCGTTGTGGCTGAAAGGGTTTTGTCTACGCCGCGCTTTCGCCCATAATCGTGTTTTTCGCCGTCGCAGGCCGCCGCGTCCCAATAGGAGCCCCATGGAGCAATTTCGTAATATCGGCATCATCGGTCGCCTGGGCAGTTCTCAGGTGCTGGATACCGTCCGCCGACTGAAACGGTTTCTGCTCGATCGTCACCTGCACGTGATCCTCGAAGACACTATCGCCGAAGTCCTGCCGGGCCATGGCCTGCAAACTTCGTCGCGCAAGATGCTCGGTGAAGTCTGTGACATGGTGATTGTGGTCGGTGGTGACGGCAGCCTGCTGGGCGCTGCCCGGGCGCTGGCCCGGCACAACATCCCGGTGCTCGGTATCAACCGTGGCAGCCTGGGATTCCTCACCGATATTCGCCCCGATGAACTGGAAGTCAAAGTCGCCGAAGTGCTCGACGGCCATTACCTGGTGGAAAACCGCTTCCTGTTGCAAGCCGAAGTCCGGCGCCACGCCGAGGCCATCGGCCAGGGCGATGCGCTGAACGATGTAGTGCTGCACCCCGGCAAGTCGACGCGAATGATCGAGTTCGAGCTGTACATCGACGGCCAGTTCGTCTGCAGCCAGAAGGCCGACGGCCTGATCGTTGCCACGCCGACCGGTTCGACCGCTTACGCGCTGTCTGCGGGCGGCCCGATCATGCATCCCAAGCTCGACGCTATTGTGATTGTGCCGATGTACCCCCATACCTTGTCGGGTAGGCCGATTGTGGTCGATGGCAACAGTGAGCTGAAAATCGTCGTGTCCAAAGATATGCAGATTTACCCGCAAGTCTCCTGTGATGGGCAGAACCACTTCACCTGCGCGCCCGGTGACACCATCACCATCAGCAAGAAAGCGCAGAAGCTGCGGCTGATTCACCCACTCGACCACAACTACTACGAAGTCTGCCGGACCAAGCTCGGCTGGGGCAGCAAGTTGGGTGGTGGAGGCGACTGATGCTCGATCCCGCGCGTAGCTACGACCTGATCGGTGACGTGCACGGTTGCGCTCTGACCCTTGAGCACTTGCTCGACCGGCTCGGTTACCACAAACAGGCAGGTGTCTGGCGGCATCCGTCGCGCATGGCGGTGTTCCTCGGCGACATCATCGACCGCGGCCCGCGGATTCGCGAGGCGCTGCACATCGTCCACGACATGGTCGAGGCCGGCCAGGCGCTGTGCATCATGGGCAACCATGAGTTCAACGCCCTCGGCTGGAGCACGCCGGCGCTGCCGGGCAGCGGCAAACAGTTCGTGCGCGAGCACACCCCGCGCCACGCCCGCCTGCTTCAGGAAACCCTGACCCAGTTCGAAGATCATCCCCAGGATTGGCACGACTTCCTGCAATGGTTCTACAAGCTGCCATTGTTCGTCGATGCCGAGCGTTTCCGCGTGGTGCATGCCTGTTGGGATGCCAGCCTGATCGAGCCGTTGCGCGGGTTGTTCCCCGACGGTTGCATCGACGAGCATTTCCTCCAGGCCTCCGCAGTGCCCGGCAGTTTCGCCTGCACCGTGTTCGATCGCCTGCTGCGCGGCACCGACATGCGCTTGCCCCACGGTTTGACCATGACCAGCGGCGACGGCCTGACGCGCTCGTTTTTCCGCACTAAATTCTGGGAAGACGACCCGCAAACCTACGGAGACATCGTGTTCCAGCCCGACGCCTTGCCCGAGCCGGTGGCCCGCACACCGCTGTCGTCCAGTGAAAAAGACAACTTGCTGCGCTACGGCATCGATGAGCCGATGCTGTTCGTCGGCCACTACTGGCGCAGCGGCAAACCGGCGCCGATCCGCCCGAACCTGGCGTGCCTGGATTACAGCGCGGTGCTCTACGGCAAACTGGTCGCTTATCGTCTGGATCAGGAAACCCGTCTCGACCCGCATAAATTTGTCTGGGTCGATGTCGAGCGGCCGGAGGTGTTGCAATGACGGCGGTGGCGGTATTGCGTCTACCACTGGCGGTAGATTTGAGCGGGTTCGTCAAACTGCTGCAGCGCATGCAAGTGCCCCATCGGGTCAGCGAAGAGGCGGGCGAGCAGGTACTGTGGGTACCGGCCAGCATCAGCGAAGACGTGCGCTCGTTGTACGAACGCTTTCCGGCCGGCGACCCCGATCAGCAACTGGATATCCCGGTGGCGCCGACCCTGCAACGTCCGGGTTTTGTCGAGCAATTGCGCCACAGCAAGGCCACGGCGTTCGTGCTGTTGCTGAGCCTGATCGTCGGCGTGGTGACGCTGCTGGGCGAAAACCTCGAGACGATGCGCTGGCTGACCTTCCTCGATTTCCGCGTGGTCGGCGACTACATCCATTTCACGCCACTGGCCGACAGCCTGGCGGCGGGGCAGTGGTGGCGTCTGGTGACGCCGATGCTGATCCACTTCGGCATCCTGCACCTGGCCATGAACGGCATGTGGTATTGGGAGCTGGGGCGGCGCATCGAGTCGCGTCAGGGCAGCATCAACCTGATCGGCCTGACGTTGCTGTTCAGCCTGGTATCCAACTATGCCCAGTTTTTTTTCAGCGGCCCGACCCTGTTTGGCGGGTTGTCCGGGGTGCTGTACGGCCTGCTCGGGCATTGCTGGATCTTCCAGTTGTTGTCGCCGAACCCTGCTTATCGCCTGCCTCGTGGGGTGTTGGTGATGATGCTGGTGTGGCTGTTGTTGTGCCTGTCGGGGCTGGTCTCGATGATCGGTTTCGGCGAAATTGCCAACGCGGCCCACGTCGGCGGGTTACTCATCGGATGCTTCACCGGTTTGTTGGGCGGTTTGTACAACCGCCGTAAACTGGCCGTCTAATCAGTTATGAATGAAGAGCGCGGAGCCCTTGATGTCCTCTTTCAACGAAATGATCAAAAACATTACCCCGGATATCTACCAGAGCCTGAAACTGGCGGTGGAAATCGGCAAATGGTCCGACGGTGGCAAACTCACCGCCGAGCAGCGCGAACTGTCCCTGCAAGCGATGATCGCCTGGGAAATCCAGAACCTGCCCGAGGAACAGCGCACCGGCTACATGGGCCCGCAGGAGTGCGCGTCGAAGTCGATCGAAGTGCCGAATATTCTGTTCAAGTCGGATGCCATCCATTGATCGAGATTGGCCGCGGTGCAATCAGCAAAATGTCGGCGCGCCTTGACGGGCCGAACGTGCAGTACGCTTTTCGTCTGGGCGACGCCGAGGTACCGGTCAATCCGTTGATCGGCACCACGGTGCGCCTGGAGTACCTGGGGGCGATCCACTGCACCCATTGCGGACGCAAGACCAAAACCAGTTTCAGCCAGGGTTACTGCTACCCGTGCATGACCAAACTGGCGCAGTGTGACATCTGCATCATGAGCCCGGAGCGTTGCCACTACGATGCCGGCACTTGCCGGGAGCCTGAGTGGGGCGAGAAGTTCTGCATGACCGACCATGTGGTTTACCTGGCCAATTCGTCGGGGATCAAGGTCGGCATTACCCGCGCCACCCAACTGCCGACCCGTTGGCTCGATCAGGGTGCCAGCCAGGCCTTGCCGATCGTGCGCGTCTCGACCCGCCAGCAGTCGGGCTTCGTCGAAGACCTGTTCCGCAGTCAAGTCGCTGACAAGACCAACTGGCGTGCTTTGCTCAAGGGCGATGCGGTGTCGGTGGACCTGGCGCAGGTTCGCGATCAGCTGTTTGAAAGCTGTGCCGAAGGTTTGCACAGTTTGCAGGAACGATTCGGCCTACAAGCAATCCAGACAATTACCGATGTCGAACCGCTCGAAATCCGCTATCCGGTCGAGCAGTACCCGGCCAAAATCGTCAGCTTCAACCTGGACAAGAACCCGATTGCCGAAGGCACGCTGTTGGGGATCAAGGGTCAATACCTGATTTTCGACACCGGCGTGATCAATATTCGTAAATACACGGCCTACCAGCTCGCCGTGCATCAGTAAGGACTCAAGCATGCGCACCGAACAACCGAAGATGATTTACCTGAAGGACTATCAGGCGCCCGAGTACCTGATCGACGAGACGCACCTGACCTTCGAGTTGTTCGAGGACCACAGCCTGGTCCATGCGCAACTGGTGATGCGCCGCAACCCTGAGCGTGGCCCGGGCCTGCCGCCATTGGTGCTCGACGGCCAGCAACTCGAGCTGCTGTCGGTGACCCTGGCCGACCAGGAGCTGAGCGCCACCGACTACCAACTGACCGAGAACCATCTGACCCTGCACCCGACCGCAACAAGCTTCACGGTCGACACCAGCGTCCGGATCCACCCGGAAACCAACACCGCCCTGGAAGGCCTGTACAAATCCGGCACGATGTTCTGCACCCAGTGCGAGGCCGAAGGTTTCCGCAAGATCACCTATTACCTCGACCGCCCGGACGTGATGAGCACGTTCACCACCACGGTGGTCGCCGAGCAGCACAGCTATCCGGTGCTGCTGTCCAACGGCAACCCGATTGCCTCCGGTCCCGGCGAAGACGGCCGCCACTGGGCGACCTGGGAAGACCCATTCAAGAAGCCTGCCTACCTGTTCGCGTTGGTGGCCGGTGACTTGTGGTGTGTCGAAGACACTTTCACCACCATGACCGAGCGCTCCGTGGCGCTGCGCATTTATGTCGAGCCAGAAAACATCGACAAGTGCCAGCACGCCATGAACAGCCTGAAGAAGTCCATGCGTTGGGACGAAGAAGTCTACGGTCGCGAGTACGACCTGGACATCTTCATGATCGTCGCGGTCAACGACTTCAACATGGGCGCCATGGAGAACAAGGGCCTCAACATCTTCAACTCCAGCGCCGTGCTGGCCCGTGCCGAAACCRCTACCGACGCCGCGCACCAGCGGGTCGAAGCGATCGTCGCCCACGAATACTTCCACAACTGGTCGGGCAACCGCGTGACCTGCCGCGACTGGTTCCAGCTGTCGCTCAAGGAAGGCTTCACCGTGTTCCGCGATTCGGAGTTCTCGGCCGACATGAACTCGGCCACGGTCAAGCGCATCCAGGACGTGGCGTACCTGCGCACCCACCAGTTCGCCGAAGACGCCGGCCCCATGGCTCACGCCGTACGCCCGGACAGCTTCATCGAGATTTCCAACTTCTACACCCTGACCGTGTACGAAAAGGGTTCGGAAGTGGTCGGCATGATCCACACCTTGCTCGGGGCCGATGGCTTCCGCAAAGGCAGCGACCTGTACTTCGAACGCCATGACGGCCAGGCCGTGACCTGCGACGACTTCATCAAGGCCATGGAAGATGCCAATGGCGTCGACCTGACCCAGTTCAAGCGCTGGTACAGCCAGGCCGGCACACCGCGTCTGGCGGTGAGCGAGTCCTACGACGCCACGGCGAAAACCTACAGCCTGACCTTCCGCCAGAGCTGCCCGGAAACCCCGGACAAGGTTGAGAAGCTGCCGTTCGTGATTCCGGTGGAGCTGGGTCTGCTTGATTCGAAAGGCGCGGCAATTGCATTGCGTCTGTCCGGTGAAGCCAGTGCTCAAGGCACTTCGCGGGTGATCTCGGTGACTGAAGCCGAGCAGACTTTCACTTTCGTCGACATTGCTGAAAAACCACTGCCGTCGTTGCTGCGCGGCTTCTCGGCGCCGGTGAAACTGAGCTTCCCGTACGACCGCGATCAACTGATGTTCCTGATGCAGCATGACAGCGACGGTTTCAACCGTTGGGATGCCGGCCAGCAGTTGTCGGTGCAGGTGCTGCAAGAGTTGATCGCCCAGCAGCAGAAGGGCGAGGCGCTGGTGCTGGATCAGCGTCTGGTTGCAGCCCTGCGTACCGTGCTGTCCGACGAGACGCTGGATCAGGCGATGGTCGCTGAAATGCTCTCGCTGCCAAGCGAGGCATACCTGACCGAAATCAGCGAAGTGGCTGATGTGGAAGCGATCCACACCGCTCGCGAATTTGCGCGCAAGCAACTGGCGGACACGCTGTTCGAAGCGCTGTGGCTGCGTTATCAGGCCAATCGCGATCTGTCGAAGAAGACTCCGTATGTGGCCGAGGCCGAGCACTTCGCCCGCCGCGCACTGCAGAACATTGCGTTGTCCTACCTGATGCTCAGCGACAAGCCAGAAGTATTGGCGGCAACCCTTGAGCAGTTCGACAGCTGCGACAACATGACCGAGCGCCTGACCGCGTTGGCCGTGTTGGTGAATTCGCCGTTCGAAACGCAGAAAGCCAAGGCACTGGCGAGCTTCGCCGAGCACTTCAAGGACAATCCGCTGGTCATGGATCAGTGGTTCAGCGTTCAGGCCGGCAGTGTATTGCCAGGCGGTCTGGCGCGGGTCAAAGCCTTGATGCAACACCCGGCGTTCAACATCAAGAATCCGAACAAGGTGCGGGCACTGGTCGGCGCGTTTGCCGGGCAGAACCTGATCAACTTCCACGCGGCGGATGGTTCCGGGTATCGGTTCCTGGCGGATCTGGTGATTGAGCTCAACGGCTTCAATCCGCAGATTGCTTCTCGCCAACTGGCGCCGCTGACGCGCTGGCGTAAGTACGACAGCGCCCGTCAGGCGTTGATGAAAGGCGAACTGGAGCGGATTCTCGCTTCGGGGCAGCTGTCCAGCGACGTGTACGAAGTGGTCAGCAAAAGCCTGGCCTGATCTGGTTGCCTGCTCTCTCAAGTGTTCACTCGGACCTTGTGGGGGCGGGCTTGCTCGCGATGGCGGCCTGATAGCCGACCGGGATTTTTGATGGAGTACATATCCATTTCTGCGGTAACGGCTACTTAGGGTTTCGCCCTTACGGCGAGGCACTTTTGGCAAACGCCCCAAAAGTACCCAAAAGGTCTCGCCCCAAGCGTCCGGCCCCTCGCTGAGGCTCGGCGTTCCTTCGCTCCGGTATCCATCTGGGGGCATCGCCCTACGGTCTGCTTCGCTACGACCTACATGCGATGGGTTCGACTGCGTCGAACGGCGCTGCGCGCCAATCCCCAGATGAACACCTGCGCTCAGCCTCCCGAAGGGGCGGGTAGATCAAGATCAAGATCAAAAGCCAAAGCAAAGCAAATGCAAGATCAAAAGATCGCAGCCTCGCTTCGCTCGACATCTCCTACAGGGAAATGCGTCCGCTTGAGATCAGGCCGGCCGGTAGGCCGCCTTGTTTTTGATTTTGACGCACCGCCCCCTCGAGAGGCCGAGTGGAGGTTCTGCGTAGTGGGCAACCCGGCATGGATGCCGGGTTAGCCGCCCCCGGCCATGGATGGCCGATGGCGGCGGGCCCACGGAGCAGGACCGGAACGAGGGCACCCTGAGCCTAGGCGAAGGGCCGAACGACAGGGGCAAGAGCGCTTTGGTTACTTTCGCGCTTTTCGAAAGTGACTCGCTGTAAGAGCGAAACCGCCAGCCGCCGTTACCGCAGAAACGGATATGTACCCCAGACCCCGATCACCTCTGCGAATGTCCCTCCATTCAGTCTCTGCGCATATCCCCCCGGTTAACAAAACATAACGTGGCGTCGATTGTCAGACCTTTCCAAACCCCGATAGGATAAGCCCAGCTTCCGAAGGGGCTCTGGATTGCGGGTTTCAGGACTATGCTCTGGAATAGGGCAGTCCCGGTGAGCACCCCCTTACGGCGCCCTGAAAGGTTGAATGACCTAACAATAATAATGGGGGAAGGTCTATGAGTGAGCCTGTCATGGGTGTGAGTATTTGCCGCCCGCCGGCGTTACGCAGGTTCGCGTTGCTGGCTACAGCGCTCTCGCTGTTGGGTTGTGCCGTGTTGTCGGCTCCTGTGCTGGCCGCTGCCGCGCCGACCACCGACGTGGTTTATTCCATTGAATCCGCCAAGGCCAGCAAAGGCCTGATGCTCGATGTCGTGCATGCCGGCAAACGCCTGGTGGCGGTCGGCGATCGCGGGCACATTCTTTATTCCGATGACCAGGGCGCAACCTGGACCCAAGCCAAGGTGCCGACCCGGCAACTGCTGACAGCGGTATTTTTTGTCGATGACAAGCACGGTTGGGCCGTCGGCCATGACGCGCAGATCCTCGCCAGTGAAGACGGCGGTGTCACCTGGACCAAGCAATTCGAAGACCTGCGCCGCGAATCGCCGCTGCTCGACGTCTGGTTCAAGGACGTCAACAGCGGCTATGCCGTGGGCGCCTACGGTGCCTTGCTGGAAACCACCGACGGTGGCAAAAACTGGGAAGACGTCAGCGATCGCCTGGCCAACGAAGACCAGTACCACCTCAACGCCATAGCTGCAGTCAAGGATTCCGGCATTTTCATCGTCGGCGAGCAGGGCAGCATGTTCCGTTCCGCCGATGAAGGGCAGACCTGGGAAAAGCTTGAAGGCCCCTACGAGGGCTCGCTGTTCGGCGTCATCGGCACCGCGCAACCGGCCACGCTGCTGGTCTACGGCTTGAGGGGCAATCTCTACCGCTCCACGGATTTCGGCACCACCTGGGAGCAGGTCGAACTCAAGGCTGCACGGGGTGCGCTGGAATTCGGCCTGTCCGGCGCCACATTGCTCGACGACGGTTCCATCGTGATCGTCGGCAATGGTGGCAGTGTCATTCGCAGCAGCGACGACGGCGAAACCTTCAGCGTGTTCAACCGTCCCGATCGCATTTCCGTCTCGTCGGTCACGGCGGCGGGTAACGGTAATCTGATTCTGGCAGGCCAGGGCGGCGTGCGCGTCACCTCGCCAACGGGCGCAGAGAATGGCACAAACGGGTCGTCCAAATGAGCCGGGCAAATAATAAGAAGGCGGGTCTATGACATCCTTAAGCACTCCTCATCAGGACAAGGCGACGTTTCTTGAGCGCCTGATCTTCAACAACCGCCCGGCGGTGATCGTCATCTGCCTGCTGGTCAGTATTTTCCTGTTCTGGCAGGCGACGCTGATCCGGCCGTCCACCAGTTTCGAAAAAATGATCCCGCTCGAGCATCCGTTCATTGAAAAGATGATGGAGCACCGCAACGATCTGGCGAACCTGGGCAACACCGTACGGATTTCCGTTGAAGCCACCGATGGCGACATCTTCTCCAAGGAGTACATGGAGACTCTGCGCCAGATCAACGACGAGGTGTTCTACATCTCCGGCGTCGACCGTTCCGGCCTCAAGTCGCTGTGGAGCCCGAGCGTGCGCTGGACCGAGGTGACGGAGGAGGGCTTCGCCGGTGGTGAGGTGATTCCCCAGAGCTATAACGGCTCCCAGCAGAGCCTCGACCTGCTGCGCAACAACGTGCTCAAGTCCGGGCAAGTCGGGCGGCTGGTGGCCAACGACTTCAAGTCGAGCATCGTCGACATCCCGCTGCTGGAGTCCTACCCGGACCCGCAAGACCAGGGCAAGTTGCTGGTACTGGACTACCGCAAGTTCTCGCATGAACTTGAAGACAAGATCCGCAACAAGTTCGAAACCCAGAACCCTAACGTGAAGATCCACATTGTCGGGTTCGCCAAGAAAGTCGGCGACCTGATCGATGGGCTGGTCATGGTGGTGATGTTCTTCGGCGTCGCCTTCGTCATCACCCTGATCCTGCTGTACTGGTTCACCAACT
Source organism: Pseudomonas sp. 05N433 (assembly GCF_056396925.1). Classification (NCBI taxonomy): domain Bacteria; kingdom Pseudomonadati; phylum Pseudomonadota; class Gammaproteobacteria; order Pseudomonadales; family Pseudomonadaceae; genus Pseudomonas; species Pseudomonas sp. 05N433. The sequence continues at coordinate 82,340 of NZ_JBFTML010000003.1, forward strand.
GCATGCGCAGCACCGTGGCAGTACTGAGTACGACGCTGGTGGCGGTGGTCTGGCAGCTCGGCTTGATGCACTTTTTCGGCTTCGGGCTGGATCCGTACTCGATGCTGGTGCCGTTCCTGATCTTCGCCATCGGGATTTCCCACGGCGTGCAGAAAATCAACGGTATCGCCTTGCAGTCCAGCGAGGCGGACAACGCACTGACTGCGGCGCGGCGAACATTCCGTCAGTTGTTCCTGCCGGGGATGATCGCGATCCTCGCGGATGCGGTGGGCTTTATCACGCTGTTGATCATCGACATCGGCGTGATTCGTGAACTGGCCATCGGCGCGTCCATCGGCGTGGCGGTGATCGTATTCACCAACCTGATCCTGCTGCCGGTAGCTATTTCCTACGTGGGTATCAGCAAACGCGCCGTCGACCGCAGCAAGAAAGACGCGCACCGCGAGCATCCCTTCTGGCGCCTGCTGGCGAACTTTGCCAGCCCGAAAGTCGCACCGGTCTCCATTCTCCTGGCGCTGATCGCCTTTGGCGGTGGCCTTTGGTACAGCCAGAACCTGAAAATCGGCGACCTCGACCAGGGCGCGCCGGAACTGCGTCCGGACTCGCGTTACAACAAGGACAACAGCTTCATCATCAACAACTACTCCACCAGTTCCGACGTGCTGGTGGTAATGGTCAAGACCAAGCCTGAAGGGTGCTCGCGCTATGAAGCCATGGCACCGATCGACGAGCTGATGTGGAAGATGCAGAACACCGAGGGCGTGCAGTCGGCGATCTCGCTGGTGACCGTGTCCAAGCAAATGATCAAGGGCATGAACGAGGGCAACCTGAAATGGGAAACCCTGTCGCGCAATCCGGACGTGCTGAACAACTCCATCGCCCGTGCCGATGGTCTGTACAACAACAATTGCTCTTTGGCGCCGGTGCTGGTGTTCCTCAACGATCACAAGGCCGAAACCCTGGATCGCGCGGTTCATGCGGTGCAGGACTTCGCCAAGGACAACAACAAGGAAGGCCTGGAATTCCTCCTCGCGGCCGGTAACGCCGGGATCGAGGCCGCCACCAACGAAGTGATCAAGCGTTCCGAACTGACGATTCTGGTGCTGGTGTATATCTGCGTCGCGACCATGTGCATGATCACCTTCCGTTCCTGGGCGGCGACCTTGTGCATCGTGCTGCCGCTGGTGCTGACCTCGGTGCTCGGCAACGCACTGATGGCGTTCATGGGCATCGGTGTGAAAGTGGCGACCTTGCCAGTGGTGGCACTCGGGGTGGGGATCGGCGTGGATTACGGGATCTACATCTACAGTCGCCTGGAAAGCTTCCTGCGTGCCGGTCTGTCGCTGCAAGAGGCGTACTACCAGACGCTGAAATCCACCGGTAAAGCTGTGTTGTTCACCGGTCTGTGCCTGGCAATCGGCGTGTGCACCTGGATCTTCTCGGCGATCAAGTTCCAGGCCGACATGGGCCTGATGCTGACCTTCATGCTGCTCTGGAACATGTTTGGCGCGTTGTGGCTGTTGCCGGCGCTGGCACGGTTCCTGATCAAGCCAGAGAAACTGGCGGGGCAGAAGGGCAACTCGCTGTTTGCTCACTAGGCGTCAGCCTGACCCAAAAAGCCGCAACTCAGGTTGCGGCTTTTTTTATGGGGGTGTCTAGTCCTGAATAAGGTTTACACCTGTTTCAGGACTAGACAGGGACCGAATCACTCAGCGTGGTTGTAGCGTCAGGAATGCACTGTTGGCCAGTTCCTTGCTGATGATCCCGCGGTGGATATCGATTTTCTGTTTCGGATCTGTAGCCTTGGCCATCGCCGATTCGTAGGTTTCGAAGCGTTGTTCCCTGGTTTTCAGATGGGCCTGGGTATATTGCGTCTTGGCATCATCGAAGCGCTCATAGTGGAAATGCGCGTACCCCCAGGGTTGATCGTCTTTGTTCAACAGGACGTACTCCTGCATGAAGTCTTTACGTCCGGTTTTCAGTTGTACGCGATTACCGATCATGCGTGGGTAAACCTCCTTGCACCGTAACAGAAACTCCACACCCTCACTGCTGGGGGGCTGGGCCAGTGTCATGCGGATGCGCAGTTCCGATGCCTTACTGTCGAGGGCTCGCGCGTGATCGCGTAAATCGCGGATTAACGAGGCATCTTGTTCCCGGTTTGGCGAGGGGGCCTCATGGTGTTCCAGACCCTCGGCATACCCGGTCAGCTTTTGTGCTTCGCGTTGCAATTGTTCTTCAATTTCCTTGGGTGAGCTTGCGCGTTGCGCGTAACCCTCGATTTTCCTTACCTGCTTGTCGACATTGGCGATGGCCTTGCGGGCATCCCCTTTGAGCTGTGCGTAGGAGTGCGCGGAGGCCTTGGGTGCGGGCTGCCTGACCTCGATCATTTCTACCCAGACATTCGGTTCATGTTCATGGAACGAAGCCAGTGGTGCATCTTCGAGTGGACCGTTGATATCAACAATGTCTCCGCCCTGGTTAGCCACGCGGGGGCGAATATCGCCGATCAGAGTGCCCTTGGCGGTTTTGATGACCCGCTTGCGACTGGCCCATGAAGAGGGGCGCTGGATCGGGGGCTTGCTGGCTCCGGGTGAAGACGGACCGGGCTCGGAGACCGAAGGTTGCGGGAGATTTTGAAGGTCATCGGCCAGACGTCGCTCGGCATCGAGGCGCAGTTCACCGATGATCTCTCGCAGGCGATTGAAGGCCGCCGGCTGTAATTCTTCGGCATTGAAGATGCCGATACTTTCAAGCCCATCCAGTGCTTTGCGGTAGTGATCGACCAGGTTGTCCAGAACGGCGATCCGATCGCTATTGTTATAAGTGCGAGAAGTTTGCAGTTCGGAATGGGAGCGAGACAGCAACATCAGGGGATCGAGTGCGCGTTCGAGTGGGGCCATGGTGGCGCTACCCAGTTCCTTCAGGCTGAGAATACGCAAGATGCTCAGTTGGTAGGATTTGACTCGCAAAGCGGTCAATTCATTCTCGGAGCGATTGTCGGTCAACCGTTTCCAGTCCTCCAAGCCCAAGCGAGACAGGTGTTTAAGCTCCGCAAGTCGGCTCTCTGTTTCTTCGTAGAACCTGATCATGGTTTCGTTGACTTCGGAGGTCCTGCGCATGAATTCGAAGTATCGATCCAGTACGACGTTGCCCTTGTCCTTGATTGCTTCGCGCAAGTGTTCGATACCGCGGGTCAAGTCCGCGTAAGTTCGATTGGTGGCTTCCCGTTCCCGGTCAGCGATGACCACACGTTTGCGCGTGTTGTTGATGAGATTCTCCAGCAGGTTGCGCTGCAGGTTTGGATCGGGATCAGTTTTGCTCAGAGCGCTTTTTTCGCGGATTTCGGCAAGCGCCGTGACATAGGTTTCGCTCTGTTTGTCCAGCTCGTCTGCGAACCGTTGGCGAAAAGTGGTGCGATCCTGCTCGCTGCTGGCGGGGTCGTTTGTTTTCAGCTCCATCAGCTTTTCCGCGATATCAACGCGTTTTTGCACCTGCGTCTGTTGCTGCAAAAATTCCTGGTGGTTCAGTTCCAGCAGGCTGATGCGTTGTTGTTTGCTCTCGCGCAGGGCATCCCGCCTGGCGTTACGTCYTCCGCCGAGCAGTTTCAGCCCTTGATCCAGCGTCCACCGGCCGTATCCATCGGTTTTGAGCTTGATTCCCGGATGGTCGGGATGCTCGGGATGCACCAGGTAGGCCTCACCGAAACCGGGCACGACACTCACGCGAAACAGCAGGCCGGCGACCGTGACGTGCCATTTGTTGTCGATCCGGTACAGCCCCTTGAACGGACCGGTTGCAACAGGCTCTGGCAGAGACGCGGGCCATGCAACCTTGACCGCCTGCAGCTTGTTGAACAGCCGCGCCGAGGTCGAGTCCCGAGCGGTCGACAGGTTGAAATCCAGCAACGTATTGCCACTGCCCGGCGGTTCGGAGGGCAGTCCGGGTGTTTCTTGAGTGATGGTTGTCTCGGGATGCAGCAAGTCCAGTGGCAACAGACGGCGCAGCGGATCGAGGGTCACCGGAGCGTCTTCGCCCATGCGCTCTGGCGCGAGTGCAGGCCGTTCACCTTGAGTTCGTGCGACATGCAAAAGGAGCAGGCCGATGTTCAAGAGCACATCGATCCAGGCCAGATTCCGGGTAGTTGGGTCATCACTGTCCAGTGCGGGCAGGTCGTTGATCAGGCTATGGGTGATTTGCAGCATCCAGCCCACCAGCATTGCCGGGCCGCGCAACAGTGGCAGTACCAGGTTGTTAAAGACCAGCCAGCCACCCTCAAGGATGATCGCCCAACGGCTTTCGGCATTGGACACCGATTGCCTGTCAGCCAGATCGGCCAGCGCCCGGGCGTTGCTGGCGAACAGGCTGGCCGGCAATCGACCTTCCTCCACTGCACTGAGCCACCGGGCCGCAGCTTCGTCGCCTGCCAGAATCGCCGGTTTCGGCTTGTCGGGCGGTGAGAACTCGTCGCCGATGTGAAAGTGGTTGATATGCGGTTCGTTGAAACCGTTGTTGTCGTAAACCGGACGTGCGCGGTCCGGGAGCCAGGTCAGCACGCTGGTTTGCAGCGCGCCCTGTTGCGCGATCGCTTTGAGCAAGTCGCTGCGAGCGGCGTATTGCTGCAGTGACGGGGTGTACAACGGGCGATAGAGGATATGCGGGCCAGAGGCCTGCAAGTCTTTGGGCTCGATGATGAACATGTTGGCGGCCACATCACAGTCGGCGCCGTCCTTGCGTTGGAACGCCAGGGGCCGGATGACCACGGCCTGTTCGTTGACGACCCGTTCGGCGGCGGTGCGATTCATCAACGCATCGACATAGCGATACCCCAGATGGGTGAACCCGTGCTCACCCTTGATCGAATGTTCGAGGGCCAGCAGGGGGAGATGAACCGACAGTTCCAGCGCGAACAATCGTTCCCGCTCCCGTGCGTCGTCGGTCTCGCCGAGCAGCAAGGTTTCGATCAGTTCGGGATAGTGCTGGCCGACATTGACCCGGCTCACCAGGTCCAGCAGATAGGCGTCGGTAGTCCACTGCTGAATCAGTTGGTCTCCGGTGTGACGGACAGTCATGCGGCCCTTGGGTTTTGCGGCGAGATTGTTGATCGCCAGCTCGGTCAGGGTGATTTTGACGGTTTCGATGTAGCCGCTGCCGAGGTCACCGACGGGTACATGAAAAGTCAGTTCCAGCTCGTCGGAGTTGTAACCGGGCGCCAGCGGATAATCTTCCTGCATCTGCTTGTGCAAGGCTTTTCGGGCAAACGTACGAAGGTCGTCGATGCCATCGTTGAAGGTGCGCCCCTGGGTCTGTTGCTTGACGCTGGCCATGGCCAGGACGTGCTTGCGATAGGCCATGCGGTCAGTGGGTGTCGCCGCTTGCAACCACCAGGGAATCGACGCCTGTATCGGTTGAAAAGCGGCCTCGTCCGGTTGGCTGTCGATGAACAGCGTGGCGACTTCGGTGATCGCGTCAACGTGTTTCACCAACTCGCCCAGGCCCTGGCTGGCAGGCAGTTTGAGCTCAGCCAGATTTTCCAGCTGCCGGTTCAGGAGCAGGGCAGCCTGAATGTCAAAGATGTTGCCGTCCGGCTCAAACCGCTTCCAGGTGATGGCATCGGCTTTGTATGCCCGCTGAAACCGTGCGCCCCAAGCCAGGCCGAAAGCTTCCAGGGAAGCGAAGGGCTCGATTTTGCCGGTCACGCTGCACAACAAATGGGTTTCACCACAAGTCACCAGGAGCTCGGAGGCCTGCAGCGTAATGGAGACGTCACCGTTGGTCAGGGTGGTTTGTAGGGTGCAGGCTTGTATGGGGCCTTTTGACCAGGATTGCTGGAGACGCTGCAGGTTGTCCGGGTGGCTGGCCAGCTCCGCGAGAATCCCGGCCTGCACCGGGTTGCTTTTCGACAGGCGGGTCGCGGATGTCTGCAGGACGCCGGCCAGCAAGTTTCCCAGCCATTGCCAGCGGCTGACGCCGGCCTCGTCCTTTTGGTTCCAGTAAAGGGTCAGCGATTCCTGGAGCCCGATGTGCAGCAAGTCGGGCAGCTCAAGGATGACCCCCGCAATCACCTGGAGATCAGGCAGGCGTGATGTGGTTTTGCCGACAGTCAGTTGCGCGGGCGCACGGTTGGTCAGAAAGCAGGCACGACCGAACCGCTCGCTGAAATCGACAGGTGTGCCGCTGGCCAGATAATCCAGTACCAAGTCCAGCAGTAACGTGAGGCGCCAGGCCCCGTTGGGAATCGGCTGCGCGATTTTGGTTCGCTCAGGGTCGAAGTCCAGTTGCGGGTACTTTTCCAGTACGCCGTCCTTGAGCAGGCGAGCGGTTTCCGAGCGCAGGGTGGGGCGGGAGCTGAAGCGGGCGCTGACGGCGTGCGCGATGATATCGGTCATGTCCGCCGTGGCAGGGGGGGATGCAGGTATCGGCATGATGCAATCCTTTGCATGGGTTGAGTCACGCAAAGTAAGGCGAGGCCGGAATGGATGTGCGGTAACGGGATACCGCAGATCCGACAATTCGATGATCTAAGGGATGACTACGTGGTGGCAATGAGCCCAGGGGAATTGTGGTGGTTATGCGGGATCGGTGCCGAGCACCACATTCAGCGCGTTACGCGCATCGTCCAGTTGCACCAACGTCGCATGCCGCGCACCCAGCGCATCGCGATTCTCGATAGCCGTGAGAATCGCCTTATGCCGAGGCAACGCCAGTTCATGCAGGTTCGGCCGTTGGTTGGAGTGCTTCAAGGCTTCGGCAATCGCCACCGACAACATGTTGCACAGGTTCGCCAGCAGGTCGTTGTGGGTCGCGTCGGCGATGCGGCTGTGGAAATCCAGGTCCGGCTGCAACAAGGCTTCAGGCGTCGGTGCTGACTCCATGCGTTGGTAGGCTTCACCGATGGAGGCGATGTCTGCGTCGGTGGCGAACTGCGCGGCCAGGGCTGCAGCGGCCGGTTCGATGATGCTGCGCACGCTGGTCAGCAGGCTGAAGAACTCATTCTGCGGGCTGCTTTGCATCAGCCAGTGCAGCACGTCCGGGTCGAGCATGTGCCACTCCCGGCGCGGCTTGACCACGGTGCCGACCCGCGGTCGGGAATACACGAGGCCCTTGGCAACCAGCACTCGGGTCGCTTCGCGCAGGACTGGCCGGCTGACCGCGTATTCCTCACACAACAGGGCTTCGGCGGGCAGTTTGTCGTCCGGTTTGAAGCGTCCCGAGACAATCTGCATGCCCAATTCCTGGACGATGCGCGAGTGCATGCTTTTGCGGTCGGAGGGTTTGCGGTAATCCATGGGGAACGGCGCGGTCCTGTGCGATGGGGTGCTGCGCATGATAGCAGGCGTGGCGGGCACAATCATTGTGGCGAGGGAGCTCCCTCGCCACAGGTTCTACTGTGGTTACAGAATCCAGAGGGTCAGTGAGAGTGACGCGGCACCTCGGCTCCACGACAACCGACGAGGAAGTCGAAGTCGCAGCCCTGATCCGCCTGCAGCACATGGTCGATGTACAGCTGGCGATAGCCGCCCACCAGCAACTGTTGTGGCGGTTGCAGATCGGCCATGCGCGCGGCCAGTTCGGCATCCGGAATGTCCAGATGCAAACGTCCACTGGCGCAATCGAGCTCGATCCAGTCGCCTTCCTTCACTGCCGCCAAAGGCCCGCCGGCGGCGGCTTCCGGTGCCACATGCAAGACCACGGTTCCGTACGCCGTGCCGCTCATGCGTGCGTCGGAAATCCGTACCATATCCGTCACACCCTGGGCCAGCAGCTTGGCCGGCAAGCCCATGTTGCCGACTTCGGCCATGCCCGGATAACCCTTCGGCCCGCAGTTTTTCATCACCAGAATCGAGTTGGCGTCCACGTCCAGTTCCGGATCGTTGATCCGCGCCTTGTACATGTCGAAATTCTCGAACACCACCGCGCGCCCGCGATGTTGCATCAGCTCGGCACTCGCCGCAGAGGGCTTGAGCACCGCACCCAGTGGCGCCAGGTTGCCGCGCAACACGCAGATGCCGCCGTCGGCGCGGATCGGGTTGTCGAGGGTGCGGATCACTTCGTCCTGACCATAGATCGGCGCGTCCTTGGTGTTCTCGCCGAGGGTTTTGCCGTTGACGGTGAGGGCGTTCGGGTTCGGAATCAGGTTGGCTTCGCCCAGGCGACGCAGCACCGCAGGCAAGCCACCGGCGTAGTAGAACTCTTCCATCAGGAAGCGCCCGGACGGTTGCAGGTCGACAATGGTCGGCATGCCGCGACCGATGCGGGTCCAGTCATCCAGGTCCAGTTCGACACCGATGCGTCCGGCGATGGCTTTCAGGTGGATCACCGCGTTGGTCGAACCGCCGATGGCAGCGTTCACCCGGATGGCGTTTTCGAAGGCTTCCTTGGTGAGGATTTTCGACAGCTTCAAATCCTCGCGAACCATCTCCACCGCACGCATACCCGACATGTGCGCCAACACATAACGGCGCGCATCGACTGCCGGAATCGCCGCGTTGTGGGGCAGGGACGTGCCCAGCGCTTCGGCCATGCAAGCCATGGTCGAGGCGGTGCCCATGGTGTTGCAGGTCCCGGCGGAACGGGACATGCCACCCTCGGCCGCGAGGAAATCATCAAGGGTGATCGTGCCAGCCTTGACCTGTTCGCTGAGCTGCCACACCACCGTGCCTGAACCAATGTCCTGGCCCTTGTGCTTGCCGTTGAGCATCGGCCCACCGGTGACGACGATCGCCGGCACGTCGCAACTGGCCGCGCCCATCAGCAGCGCCGGAGTGGTTTTGTCGCAACCGGTGAGCAGTACCACGCCATCGATCGGGTTGCCGCGAATGGCTTCCTCGACGTCCATGCTCGCCAGGTTACGGGTGAGCATGGCGGTGGGGCGCAGGTTCGATTCGCCGTTGGAGAACACCGGGAATTCCACAGGAAAGCCACCGGCTTCGATCACCCCGCGTTTGACGTGCTCCGCGATCTGGCGGAAATGCGCGTTGCACGGAGTCAGTTCCGACCAGGTGTTGCAAATGCCGATGATCGGCTTGCCGTGGAACTGATGGTCGGCGATGCCCTGATTCTTCATCCAGCTGCGGTACATGAAGCCGTTCTTGTCGGCAGTGCCAAACCATTGGGCGGAGCGCAGGGTGGGTTTCTTATCAGTCATGATCGGTTCTCTTATTGTATGACTATATTGTTCGAGTTGTGGCGTAACATAAGCGCAATTTCGGCTGTTTGGAAGTGTTGTTGGTTAAATAGTAATACTATATAGTCGTTTTCAACGGAGGGATGGCCCTGATGGTTTTCCGCGAGAGGCGTCCCCCGAGGTTCTATAACAACAACAATCGGAGACCGAACTCATGAGCCAGGAATTGCGGCTTATCCGTCGCATCACGTTGAAACTGATTCCCTTCCTGATCCTGCTGTACCTGATCGCCTATGTGGATCGCTCCGCCGTGGGGTTCGCCAAGCTGCACATGGGCGCCGACGTCGGCATCGGTGATGCGGCTTACGGATTTGGTGCCGGGCTTTTCTTCATTGGCTACTTTCTGCTGGAGATCCCCAGCAACCTGATGCTCGACCGCTTCGGCGCTCGACGCTGGTTCGCGCGGATCATGGTCACCTGGGGCGCTATCACCATCGGCATGGCGTTCGTCCAGGGCCCGAACAGCTTCTATGTGATGCGTTTTCTGCTCGGCGCGGCCGAAGCCGGGTTCTTTCCAGGCGTGCTGTACTACATCACCCAATGGTTCCCGATTCGCCATCGCGGCAAGATCCTCGGGCTGTTCATCCTTTCCCAACCCATCGCCATGATGATCACCGGCCCGGTGTCCGGCGGTTTGCTCGGTATGGACGGCACGCTTGGCCTGCACGGCTGGCAGTGGCTGTTCATCGTTATCGGTACGCCAGCGATCCTGCTGACCTGGCCGGTGCTGCGCTACTTGCCGGACGGCCCGGACCAAGTGAAATGGCTGGATCAATCCGAGAAAGACTGGCTGACCGGGGAACTGAAAAAAGACCTCGCCGAGTATGGCCAGACCTGCCACGGCAATCCGTTGCATGCACTGAAGGACAAACGGGTGTTGCTGCTGGCGCTGTTCTATCTGCCGGTGACCTTGAGCATCTATGGCCTCGGTTTGTGGCTGCCGACGCTGATCAAGCAGTTCGGTGGCACGGACCTGGTGACCGGGTTCGTGTCATCGGTGCCGTACATCTTCGGAATCATCGGTTTGCTGATCATTCCGCGCAGTTCCGACCGCCTGAATGATCGCTACGGTCATCTGGCGGTGCTGTATGTGTTGGGTGCCATCGGCCTGTTCCTCAGCGCCTGGCTGTCGGTACCGGTGCTGCAACTGGCGGCGCTGTGCCTGGTGGCGTTCGCGCTGTTTTCCTGCACGGCGGTGTTCTGGACCTTGCCGGGGCGCTTCTTCGCCGGCGCCAGTGCGGCGGCAGGAATCGCGTTGATCAATTCGGTGGGCAACCTCGGCGGCTACATCGGCCCGTTCGTGATTGGTGCGCTGAAGGAGTACACCGGCAACCTGGCGTCGGGGCTGTATTTCCTGTCCTGCGTGATGGTGTTCGGCCTGGTCCTGACCGGCGTGGTGTATCGCCTGCTGGAACGCAAGCATGTGCTGCCGGCCGACCAGTTCGCGGCAAGTGCCCGCGGTGCTACCCGTACCTGACGCGAGATTGGCCAACAAGTTTTGCATTAACAGGAGAAGGTTCATGCGTTTAGTTCAGTTCGAATTGAGTAATGGCGAACGCCGCGTCGGCGTGGTCGAAGACGGTCTGGTGCGTGAAGTGCAGGATGCGCACACGGTGCGGGATCTGGCGCTGGCGGCGATCGAGGCGGGCACCACTCTTGAGCGACAGGTTCAAACCCTGGGGCTGGGCATCAGCCACAACTATGCCGAATTGCTGGCCAAGCTGCGCATCCTGCCGCCGCTGGATCACCCGGACCCGGCGCATATGCTGGTCAGCGGCACCGGCCTGACCCATTTGGGCAGCGCCTCGGCTCGGGACAAAATGCATCAGCAGGCCGGCGATGAAGCGGCGATGACCGACACCATGCGCATCTTCAAGTGGGGTGTGGAGGGCGGTAAACCTGCAGCCGGCCAGGCCGGCGTGCAACCGGAATGGTTCTACAAGGGCGATGGCAGCATCGTCGTGCGACCGGGCAAGCCTTTCCCGCTACCACCCTTTGCTGAAGATGCCGGGGAAGAGCCCGAACTCAGCGGCCTCTATGTCATCGGCCACGACGGCAAACCGTATCGCCTCGGTTTTGCGGTGGGTAACGAGTTCTCCGATCACGTGATGGAACGCAAGAATTACCTTTACCTGGCCCATTCGAAACTGCGCAGTTGCAGCTATGGCCCGGAGCTTCGGGTCGGCGAATTGCCGCAACACCTGGCGGGCACCAGTCGCATCCTGCGCGACGGCGAAGTGCTCTGGCAGAACGAGTTCCTCAGTGGCGAAGCCAACATGTGCCACAGCCTGGAAAACCTCGAGTATCACCATTTCAAGTACAGCCAGTTCCTGCGCCCCGGCGATGTGCACATCCACTTCTTCGGCACCGCGACCCTGTCCTTCGCCGATGGCATCCGTACCCGGCCGGGTGATGTGTTCGAGATCAGCCAGGCTGAGTTCGGCGCACCCTTGATCAACGGCATCGCTCCGGTTGAAGCAGCGTTCGAACCCGGCACCGTCGGCACACTTTAAGGAGACACCCATGACCCGGATTCTTGGTCACAACTACATCGGCGGCCAGCGTAGTGCTGTCGGCACCGTCAAACTGCAGAGCGTCGATGCCAGCACTGGCGAGGCCTTGCCCCACGATTTCTACCAGGCCACCGTTGCAGAGGTCGACGCCGCCGCGAAGGCTGCTGCCGCCGCTTACCCGGCCTATCGCAGCCTGAGCGCCGAGCGCCGTGCGCAATTTCTGGACACGATTGCCGATGAACTGGACGCCCTTGGCGATGAGTTCGTGGCCGTGGTCTGCCGCGAAACCGCGTTGCCGGCGGCGCGGATTCAAGGTGAGCGTGGGCGCACCAGCGGCCAGATGCGTCTGTTCGCCAAGGTGCTGCGGCGTGGTGATTTCTATGGCGCGCGGATCGATCTGGCGCTGCCGGAACGCCAGCCACTGCCGCGTCCGGACCTGCGTCAGTACCGCATTGGCCTGGGGCCGGTGGCGGTGTTTGGCGCGAGTAACTTTCCGTTGGCGTTTTCCACGGCTGGCGGTGACACCGCTTCGGCCTTGGCCGCCGGCTGCCCGGTGGTGTTCAAGGCCCACAGCGGCCACATGGCAACCGCTGAATGGGTGGCCGACGCGGTGATTCGCGCCGCTGAAAAAACCGCCATGCCGGCCGGTGTGTTCAACATGATCTACGGTGGTGGAGTAGGGGAAGCGCTGGTCAAGCACCCGGCGATTCAGGCGGTCGGTTTTACCGGTTCACTGAAAGGCGGTCGGGCGCTGTGCGACATGGCCGCGGCACGGCCGCAGCCGATTCCGGTGTTCGCCGAGATGTCGAGCATCAACCCGGTGATCGTGTTACCGCAGGCGCTGGATACTCGTGCTGAAAGCATCGCCCGTGACCTCACGGCTTCAGTGGTGCAGGGCTGCGGGCAGTTCTGTACCAATCCGGGGCTGGTGATCGGCATTCGTTCGCCGCAGTTCAGTGCGTTCGTGCAGCAGGTGGCCGGGCTGATCGGCGATCAGCCGGCGCAAACCATGCTCAACGCCGGCACCTTGAGCAGCTATGGCAAAGGCCTGCACAAGCTTCTTTCGCATCCGAAAATCGAGCACTTGGCCGGTAATCCGCAACAAGGCAATCAGGCGCAGCCGCAATTGTTCAAGGCGGATGTGAGTCTGTTGCTCGATGGCGATGAAGTGCTGCAAGAGGAAGTGTTCGGCCCGACCACGGTGTTTGTTGAAGTGGCGGATCAGGCGCAACTCAGTGCTGCGCTGAACGGCCTGCACGGGCAACTGACGGCAACGATTATCGGTGAGCCGGCGGACTTCGAACGCTTCGGTGAGCTGACGCCCTTGTTGGAGCAGAAGGTCGGGCGGATCTTGCTCAACGGTTATCCGACGGGTGTGGAAGTCTGCGATTCGATGGTCCATGGCGGACCGTATCCAGCGACTTCCGATGCGCGCGGCACTTCGGTGGGCACCCTGGCCATCGACCGTTTCCTGCGCCCGGTGTGCTTCCAGAACTACCCCGACAGCCTGCTGCCGGACGCGTTGAAGAATGGCAATCCGTTGCGCATCCAACGTTTGGTCGATGGCAAACCATCACGAGAAGCGCTCTAACGGCTGTGGCGAGGGGGCTTGTCGGAACGCCGCACCGCCCCGTTGGGCTGCAAAGCAGCCCCAAAATCGCTGATGTACCAAAGATTTTGTGAGTGCTACGCACTCAAACGGGGGCAAGCCCCCTCGCCACAGTCCGTTCCCGCATTGAGCTATCATTGCGTCTTTCCCATTCAAAGATTGACTGCCATGACTGCCGTAAACGACACCTTGCTCAACGCCCTCGAACATTGCGACATGCTGGAGATCGACGGGCTGCACGCTTTCGACTTCTCTCTCGATGAAGACGATAACCTGCACATCGAATGCATGGACGGTCGGGCGCTCAAGCGCTGGGAGTTCAGCATGGCGCAGATCAAGGCAGCGACTTTCGATCCCGATTTGAAGAGCTGGATCATCACCGGTGATTCCGGTGAACACCGGCTGGTGCCTATGGAAGCGTTTGGTGGTCAGGATGACGAGGACGAAACGAATGAGGATGCGTAACTTCTGGCCACTGTTGATCGCCGGCAGCGTCGGCGCGATGGGCGTGCAGGCGGCGCCGGTCGACAACTACGAATTACTGGTGGGGTCGTACACCGCCGGCCAGAGCCAGGGGATTTATCGCCTGAACTTCGACAGCCGCACCGGGCAGATCGATGCCAAGCCGCTGCAAGTGGTGAAGAGCGCCAACCCGTCCTGGCTGACCGTGTCCAAGGATCAACGTCGCTTGTTCGCGGTCAACGAAAACGGCCCGGGGCAGGCCGATCCGGTAGGGCGCGTCAGCAGTTACGCAATCGATCCGAAAACCCATGAGCTGAGCCTGATCAACCAGGTGCAAACCCTGGGCAACGAGCCGACCCATTCGAGCATCAGCGGTGATGCCAGCCATCTGTTTGTCAGCAACTACTCGGTGGCTGAAGACCCGGGCGGCACCCTGGCGGTGTTACCGGTGAGCCCCGATGGCAAGCTGAAACCCGTCGTGCAGATGAGCGGTCATCCGTCCAGCCGGATCGACCCCGTGCGGCAGATGTCGGCGCACGTGCATTCGGCGATCTCTTCGCCGGATGGTCAATACGTGTTTTCCAATGACCTGGGCGCGGACAAGATCTTTATCTATCGCTTCGACCCCAAGGCCAATCCGGAACTGCCGTTGACTGCCGCCAAACCCGCGTCCGTCCCGTTGCCCCCCGGCAGCGGGCCGCGACATTTACTGTTCAGCGCCGATGGCAAGCACGCCTGGCTGACCATGGAAATGAGCGCGCAGGTGGCGGTGTTCGATTACAAGGACGGCCAACTCGAACAAACGCAGTTGGTCGATCTGGCGGCGGGRCTGCCCACATCGGGCAAGGCCGCGGCTGCGCTTCACGCCTCGGCCGATGGCAAGTTCCTTTACGTCAGCAACCGTGGCACCGCCAATCAGTTGCTGGTGTTCGCCATCGACCCGGCAACCGGCCACCTCAAGGAGCTTCAGCGTCGCTCAGTGGACGGCGATCACCCGCGCGAGTTCAGTCTCGACCCGAGCGGCAAATTCGTGCTGATTGCCAACCAGAAGAGCAACCAGATTGTCGTCATCGAGCGTGACGCCAAGACCGGTCTGTTGGGCAAAACCGTGCAAAAACTGCCAATGGATGCCCCGAGCGATCTCAAGTTCCTGCTGCGTCAATAGGCCGCAGGCCCCGGTTGATGGGGCCTGCAACCTTCTATTAATGAGACTGATATCGGCTAATGCTACAAAGCATTTCAAGGCGCCGACCCTCGGGAGTTAAGTTTGCTTCACAGCCCAACCGGGCAAGCAAGCCAACTGAATCGAGGAATACCGCCATGAACTTCAATCTCTTCTCTGTTATCGCCGCTTCCGCTATTTCCGCCACTGTTGCTCTGCCTGCCAGCGCCAACGTTGAAATCAGCGACAAAAAATCCCACACCCAAAGCTACACCCAGAAATACCTGCAACAGAGCGCCAACTTCTACGCCGCGCTGGATCACAAAAACCAACACTGAAATGTCAGCCCTGCACCCTTTATGCAGGAGCGAAGTCACTTGCCGATCGGCCCACAGGCGTCGAAAAGCCCCGAAGTGATGTCGCTCCTGCATAACGCATTTACGACAGCATCATATTGCCATCAATGTATTGCTTGATATCACATGGCCATGTGTTTAAATTTGACGCTGATTTTTTGACTCCTTCTCTAAAAGGATCGACAGCATGGCGATGCGTCTGGCAGTGGTTCTCCTGTTTCTCTATTCCACCCCGATTCTGTCGGCTGCCCAGCCCGTTCCCAACGAGCCGGACGCGGCCCGTGAGCGCTTGATGAGTTTTATCGAGGACTGAAACACGCTGGGTTAAAGATCAATAAAACTGATAGCTACTATGCATAAAGGTCGCTAGTTATCTTCTGTTTTTTGATCGATTCTGTGGGCACTGAAACATGCCCACGGAGATCACCATGGCCAGCACCATCCTCACTTCTGCCAAACACGGCGCCTACCTGGCCATTGGTCTTTACGTGGCCATGGTGTTGGTCGTCAGCCTTTCGGCTCAATCGCAACACAGCCTTCAAGCACCGATTCAGGTCGCTTATCCCGGCATCCAGTTCGAACACCGCGCTCAACATGCGGTGGTTGATGACGTCGACTTGGCGGGGGTGGCAGGGGCATGAAAGGACGCAGACTCTGGGTCATCGCCTTTCTGGCGTTCATGACCAATGGCGCTTCGTTGTTGGGGATCGGGCAGGGCTCGGCGGGCTCGGTGGCACGGGCCATCGAATGCAACCACAACATCGCCCACAACATCCAGACCGCCAAAGCGCTGGAGTTGCTGGTGGGTAATCCGCCGAGCAAATCCAATGGCGAATTTTTCGGGCCATTCCAGGTGGATTGCTCGGCGCTGGGGATGTGTGAAGTGTTGGCTTGATTCCCTTACCTGCACACACCCACACCTGTAGCAGCTGCCGAAGGCTGCGTTCGGCTGCGAAGCAGTCGTAAAACCAGAGCTTGCGGTGCATCAGTCAGACCGCATCAGCCGAGTTTACGACTGCTACGCAGCCGAACGCAGCCTCGCACGCTCGGCAGCTGCTACAAAGGCTGCTTCTGCATCACACCGGTGAACAGATCCGATTCCAGAAAGCGCTGCAACCAGCCCTGCAATCGCACATAAGGTGTCTGCCCGAACCACTCGCGATCCACATGGGCGAATTGCCGCACGAACGGCATCAAGGCGACATCGGCCAGGCTCGGGTGCTCGCTCAGCAAGTAGGCGCGCCCCTCCAGCAACTGATCCAGCTTGCGCAAGAACACCTCGCCCTCGGCGCGATAAAACGTCATTGGTTGCTCGGGATAACGCTCGGCGTATTTGTAGCGATTGAGGTGCACCTTGAACACCTGATCGTTTTCTTCGATCAGCCCGGCGATGTATTGCTGCCCGACAGGGTCATCGTTGAGAAGCCAGTCCTGCGGATCGTTCTGCGCCAGCGCCCAGCGCATGATTTCCAGGCTTTCATCGATCACCCGGCCGTCCACGCTAAGCACCGGTACCGTGCCTTTGCTCGACAGCGCGAGCATTTCGGCCGGTTTGGCCTTGAGGCTGACCTCGACGATATTCACCGCAACCCCCGAATAACGCAGGGCGATGCGAGCGCGCATGGCGTAGGGGCAGCGGCGGAACGAATACAGCGTGATCATTTCACCTCCAGGGTACTCAGGCCGTTGCCCTGGCGGTGGACCTGGATCTGCACCGGAATCCGTTCATGCATTTCCTGTACGTGGGAAATCACCGCGACCTTGCGTCCCTGCGCTTGCAGGCCGTCGAGGGCGTCCATGGCCAGTTGCAGGGATTCGGGGTCGAGGCTGCCGAAGCCTTCGTCGATGAACAGCGATTCGATTTTCAGCGTGCTCGATGCCATCGATGCCAAACCGAGCGCCAGCGCCAGCGACACCAGGAACGTCTCGCCGCCGGACAGCGAATGCACCGAGCGCAGTTCATCGCCCATCTCGGTGTCCATCACCAATAACCCGAGCATGCTGCCGCCCCGTTTCAGGCGATAGCGCCGCACCAGTTGCCGCAACTGAACGTTGGCGTGATGCACCAGCAGGTCGAGGTTGTAGGCCTGGGCGATTTTGCGGAAGGTGTCGCCGGTGGCCGAACCGATCAGCGCACTCAAGCGCGCCCAGCGCTGGTACTCGGCGTAGGCGTCGGCGATCTGCTGCGCCAGCGCCTGATTGGCGTTTTGTCGACGCTGATCTTCGGTTTGTTCAGCACGCAATTCGGCGCAGCGATGCTCGCTGGCGGCGAACAGGTTTTGCAGCTCGGCCAGTGCAGTGGCCAGTTGTCCGGCGTCCAGGTTGCCGTTGTGCTGCGCCTGATGATCGCGCAAGCGCTGATCCCGCTCCTGCAACAGCACCTTGGCTTGCGCGATGTCTTGTTCGCTTTGCTGCAATCGTTGACGCAGCTCGCTGAGCTGTTGGTCGTTGACACCGAGCAGCGCTTCCAGCCCACCGTCGTCCAGTTCTGGATGCTGCGCGCGCCAGTCGGCGATCTTGCTGCTGAGCTCGCGGTCTTCGCTTTCCAGGGCTTGCGCACGTTCCTGTTGCGCCTTGAGTTCGGCGGCCAGTTGCACCAGGCCCGTGCGCACGCTTTGCAGTTCCTGATTGGCCGTCGCTTCGGCATTGCGTGCCTGCTCGACGGCCTGATCCAGTTGCTGTTGCCATTGTTCGGCGCTGGCGTGTTCGCCCAGCAGTTGCGTCAGTTTTTCCTGGCAAGCCTGTTTTTGCCCGGCCAGCGCGCTGAACTGCTGCTGCGCGACGTCCAGTTGCTGGGTGCGGGTCTGCTGGCGGTCTTGTTCTTTGTCCAGCGTCTGCTGGCGTTGTTGCTGTTCAGCGAGTTCATCGCGCTGCTGTTCGAGTTGTTGCAGGCGCTGGGCGATCTGCTGGTCGAGCTGCATGAAAGTCGCGGCGGGTTCATTGCGCAGCGCTTCCAGCGTCTGGGCTGGCAGCAGGCTGCTGAACGCGCTCAGTTCTTCGTCCAGGCGTTGGCGATCGCTGCTCAACTCCCGTTGCTGGTTGAGCAGGTGTTGTGTCGCCTGTTGGTTCGCCGCTTCGGCGCTGCGCAGTTGTTGCGCCAGTCGCGCGGCATCCTGTTGCAGGGTGAGCAGGGCGGTTTGCCGCTGTTCGTCCTGGGTGATGCTCTGGTTCAACTGGCTGCTTTGTTGGGTCAGCCAGGCATCGCGTTTGTCTGCGTCCTGGGCCAACAGTTGAGCAGACAGAGGGTGCGCTTCCAGGCTCGGTGCCAGGCTCTGTTGCTGAGTGGCGAGTTGTTCTTGCTGTTGCAGCAATTCCTTTTGCTGAGCAATCAGGCCACCGACTTCGGCGCGCAGATCGGTGAGTTTTTCCTTGAGCAGGTCAACGGCTTTCTGGGCGTTGGCCTGTTCGTTTTCATCGTGCCGACCGAGGCTTTGCAGCAAGGCTTCGGGCTGATGATAAGGATGGTCCGGGCTGCCACAAACCGGGCACGGCTGATCGTCCAGCAGTTGTGCACGCAGCTCTTCGACGCTGGCACTGCGTGCCAGGCGCTGACGTTCCAGCAGTTCGCGGGTGACGGTCAGGGTCTGTTCGGCAACGGTCAATTCGGCTTTGGTTTTCACGCCGTCCTGAGTCAGACGATCACGCTCTTGCTGAGCGGCGAGTTGGCGCTGCTGCAACTCGGCGCCGCGTTTGTCCAGTTCCTGCTGGTTGGCCCACAGCCGCGTCAGCTCTTCAATGGCCCGCAGTTGCTTGCGGTTGTCCTGTAGCAGGCTGCCGAGGATCTGAATCTGCTCGGCCACCGCTTCAGGTTCGGCGCCGGCCTCTTTGTACAGCAGCTCAAGGCTCTGGCGCTGGGATGCCAGATCCTCGGCGGCGCGGGTGGCGTTTTGCTCCAGGCCGGCCAGTTCGGACTGGCCCTTGTTCAGGCGATTGCCGATCAGCATCAGTTGTTGCAGACGATCGCGGTAGGCGTTCCAGGCGTCGCTCAGTGGCGCCAGATGAGTGCTCTGCTCAAGCTCACCGGCGATACGCTGCAACCGTTCTGCGACCTGTTTCTGCTGGTCAAGCAAGCCCTGAATCGTACTTTGGCCCTGAGTGCTGGCCAGTTCTGCCTGCTGCTTGAGGTCGGCACTGAGGCTGGCGTCCTTGACCAGGCGGGCGAGGGTGCTTTGCTCTTCGAAGGCCTGACGCAGCAGCGGCGCGCTGGTGCTGTGTTGGCTTTGTGCGGCGGCCAGTGCCGTTTGCGCCGCGCTCAGGCTGTGTTCGAGCTGAGCCTGACGCACGTTCAGTTCGGTTTGCTGTTGGGTATGCTGCTGAATCTGTGCCGCCAGCGGTGTGAGCTGGGTGGTCAATTCGGTCTTTCGCGCGAATTGGTGCCGTTGCGGGGCCAGTTGCTCCAGACGGGTCAGCTTCAAGCGCTCGCTGGCCAGGCTGTCCCAGTGTTGTTGGGCGGATTGCAGTTGCTCGGTGGCGCTCTGTTGCGCGTCCTGCAACTGGCGCAGGTCCTTGAGCCAGGTGTGTTGCAGCTCCAATTGCTTGAGCTGCGCCTGCTGGGTCTTGAGTTGCTGCTGCGCGTCATTGAAGCGCTCATCAAGCTCGGCCCGGGCTTCAGGCGACAGTGGCGTGACCCCGGTGGCCTGGTCCTGCAACAGCTTGTGGGCTTCGCGCGCTTCTTTGGTCTTGTCGAAGGCGCGGCGACCGAGGCGGGTGTAGAGCGCGGTGTCGGTGAGCTTTTCCAGCAGTTCGCTACGGTCGTTGTCGTCCGCTTTGAGGAACGCACTGAACTCGCTCTGGGCCAACAACACGGCGCGGGTGAATTGTTCGAAGTTCAGGCCCAGCGCCGTTTCGAGCTGGGTCTTGTATTCGCCTTTCTGGCTGGCCAGCAGTTGATCCTGATCGATGTCGCGCAGGCTCTGGCGACTGGCTTGCAGCTTGCCGCCGGCCTTTTCCCGAGCGCGATTGGCCTCCCAGCGCGCGCGATAGCGGCGACCGTCGATGCCGACGAAATCCACTTCGGCATAACCTTCGCCGGTGCCACGACGCAGCAGGGTCCGCGGGTCGCCGGTGCCGATTTCGCCATCAGCGTCCGGAACCTTGGCATCGCGGCCGGTATTGTTCAGCCGCGGCACGGCGCCAAACAGCGCCAGGCACAGCGCATCGAGCAGGGTGCTTTTGCCGGCGCCGGTCGGCCCGGTAATCGCAAACAGGCCGGCACTGGCCAAGGGTTCGGCGGTGAAGTCGATTTCAAATGGCCCGGCCAGGGAGGCGAGGTTTTTCAAGCGGATCGCGAGGATTTTCATGGCTGTTCGCTCTCCATCTGCACATCTTGCAGCAGCTCGGCGAAGTCCCTGAGCGTTTGCTCGTCGACCTCGCTGCCGTAGTTGTCCTGCCAGGCGCGGCTGAACAGTTCCTGCGGCGTCAGTTGGTCCAGTTCGATCAAGGTGGCGCCGTCCTCGACGCCGTCGCGGTTGCCGTTGCCGGCGTATTCGGCGGCAATCCGCACCAGCCGTACCGCTTTGCCTTGCAGGGCTGTTTCCACTTGATGGCGCAGGTCCGGTTGCGGTTCATCGAGGCGCACCCGCACTTCCAGCCACGGCTGGCGCTGGATGTCGGCGAGCAGGTCGATGTTGGGCAGGTCGGCCAGTTGCAGCAGGATCTCCGCCAGCGGCGCGGGGCCGAGGCGTTGCAGGTTCACTGGTCGGGGAATGAGCTTCGGTTCGACGCTGAGCAGGGTTTCGCCATCCAGTTTGATGTCGAGAATCTGATGCTGATAACCGATCTCGGAGAATGACAACGGAATCGGYGAGCCGCTGTAGCGGATGCGTTCTTCGCCGTTGACCTTCTGCGGCTTGTGCAAATGCCCGAGGGCGACATAGCTGATGCTCGGCCCGAACAGGCTGGCAGGCAGGGCTTCAGCGTTGCCGATGATCAGGCTGCGCTCGGAGTCCTCGGACACCGAACCGCCGGCCATGTGCGCATGGCTGATAGCGATCAGCGCCTGACCCGGCTTGCGCTTGGCGTTCGCCGCTTCAATCAGCCATTCGTGAACCTGGCCGATGCCGCGCAAATAGTTGTCACCCAGCTGCGCGCCGGTCACTTCGGCGGGGCGCAGGAACGGAAGCGCCAGGCACCAGGCAGCGATTGCGCCGCTGGCATCCGGCAACGGCAGCAACAGGCGTTCGGCATCCAGTTGGCCGTCATCCAGCCACAGCACGCGCCCCAGGGCGTGAGTGCGCAAGCGGCGCATCAACGGCGCGGGCAGTTCGATGCGCGAGCCGGAGTCGTGGTTGCCGGCGATCATCACGATGGTCAGCAAGGGCTGCTGCTCGTGGGCGCTGACGATGAAATCGTAGAGGCGTTCCTGGGCTTTGACCGGCGGGTTGACCGTGTCGAAGATATCGCCGGCAATCAGCAGCACATCAGGCTGGTCCAGCTTCAGCTGACGCAGCAGCCAGTCGAGAAAACAGGCGTGCTCGAAATCGCGTTCCTGGCCGTGCAGGTTCTGCCCAAGGTGCCAGTCGGAGGTGTGGAACAGACGCAAGGCGTACTCCGCAACAAAATAAGGTGATGGCCGCGGGGGAAATGATGGCGGCTAAAGAGGGGAGAGTTTACTGGCAAACACATGGGATGTGGTCAGGCACTGATTTTGAGGTGAGGGGATTGCCCGAATGTCAGTCTGTGAAACGAGCCGCTTTTCGTAGGAGCCAGGCTTGCCGGCGAARGCGCTCTTAAGGACGCCTTCGCCGGCAAGCCTGGCTCCTACGTGTACGATTTGCCCCTTGCGACAAAAAGCCCCTTCATCCCATTGGTCGGGACTATTTAGGATAAAGCGGCGGCAACCCGCTGTCGCCGACCACGCCTTGAAACCCTTCGGCCGTCGGGATCGCCCGGATGGCGCGCCAGAGTTCTTCACCTTGCCAATACTGCCCGGTCTCGCTGTAGAGCGCGCCGTTCAGGCCGTCGAGGGCATCGGACAGTGGCACGAAGCGGGCAGCCATGTCGGCCAGGGTTTCCGGTTGTTGCCGGGCCCAGGCGTCGAGGGCCTGGCGGGTGGCGTGGGTGTCGTTGGCCTGGCAGGCGCGTTTGAGGTCGTCGAGCAGCGTGCGTGGGCTCGGGCCGGTCTGCGCTGCCCGCAGGACTGCCGGTTGCGAGCGGGCGCGCCACCAGAGGCCGAAGCCTAGCAGGGTGGTGCAGGCCAGAATTGCCGTACTGAGTTTCCACCACCAAAGGGCTTCGTTGCTGGCGCCGGACATCACCAGCGGGCTGCTCGCCGGGGTGTCGACGATCAGGCTCGGATTGCTCGCCACTTGCAGCGTGCGGGCCGGCAGGCTGGTGTGTTCCAGATGATCCTCGAAGGTGTTCCACCAGATCACTTCAACGCTCGGCAAGTCGATGTCGCCGGTGCGGGTCGGCACCAGGGCTTCACGGTCCTCGCGACTGCCGACCAAGCCACGCTCTCCGCTCTGGTTGCTCAGCACCGGTTGATCCGGGTAGCGCCGCAGGCCGTTGATCTCGGTGGCGGGCAACGGTGGCAGTTGAGAGCTGGCGAGGCCTTCGGCGCTCAAGGTCAGGCTGCGGGTCAGCGAGTCGCCGACCTGCGCATGATCCGGTTCCGGGCTCCAGCTTTCACTCAGGCTCAGGCTGCGGGCCGGTAGCCAGGGAACATCGGCTGGATAACTGCCGGGCTTGGCCTTGACCGTCAGCGGAATCTCTGTGGAACTGACGCGCATCAATTTGCCCGGTTTTGGCCCCTGGGGCGATCCGTCCTGGGACGGTTGGGCATCGACCAGTGTGGCACTGAACACTTGCGCCGGAATGGTCAATACACCGCTGTGCTGTGGGTAGATCGCGTAGCGCATTTCGATCACGCCGTGGCGCAAACCGTTGATGGCTTTCTCGTAGGTGCGCGACTCGCCCAGTTGTTCGATGCGCGCATCGGGAATCTGCAACGGGGTCAGGCTGCTGTCGTCGTACAGCGACACCGAATGATAAATGCGCAAGGTCAGGATCGCCTGAGCCTGCACATAGACGCTGTTCTGGTCGAGGCTGGCTTCGATGAACACCGGCGCTAGCGTGTTGCTGCTGTCCTGGGTTTCGCTTTCGATCACCTGCACGGTAATCGGTTGGCTCTGCGCCTCGCCCAGTTGCAGTGACGGAATTACCACACTGCCGTTCTGCCGGGGCAGCAGGGTGATGATCCAGCGGGTGGTCGCTTGAGTGTTGCCGTTGAGGGTGTTCGGTTGGTTGACCTGACGGGTACCGCGCACCTCGAACTGCGGCTCCAGCGGAGTCAGGTCGGGTTTGCCGAACTGGGTCACGTCGCTGGATTCCAGAGTCAGTTCGACCGTCTCCCCGGAATTCAGGCGACTGCGATCGACACTGGCGACCAGCTCCGCGGCCTGGGCCTGAGCGGTGCAGAGAAGCAGTGCAAGCAAGAAGGCGGTGAAGCGGGTCATCGAGTTTTTCCCTGATCCTGATGTTGTTGCTGTTCGTACCAGAATTTGCGCCTGAGCAGTTCGCCGGGGTCATCCGGGATCTTGCGCAACCATTGCTCCAGCGCCTGTTGCTGTTCGCCTTCGAGCATGTCGCTGGCGGGGCGCCGTGGTGGCGTGGTGCTTTGTTCATCCCCCAATTCGCTGCCCGGAACTTCATTGGCGCCCGGTTGCGGTGGTGCCGTGGGCGGCTGCTCGGCGTCCGGCGTGGCCTGTTGGGCATCGGTTTTCGGCTCGCCATCACTCGGCTGGGTGGCGCTGCCCGGTGGCGGTTCCTGAGGCATGGTTTCGGTTTCGCCCTCGGCGGTTTTGTCCGGCTCGACGGGCGGTGTAGCGGTTTTCTGCTTGAGCAGCGTTTCCACCAGTGCCTTGTTGGTCAGCGCCGGGCGCAGGTCTGGCTGAAGCTCCAGCGCTTGCTCATAAGCATCCAGCGCCGCTTCCAGTTCGCCGCTTTTGGCCAGCGCGTTACCCCGATTGTAGTGGGCGTGGGCGTCGTTGCCTTGGGCAAACCGCTGGGCGGCGCCACTGTAGTCGCCAGCTTCATAGAGCGCCACACCTTGCCATTGCGGGTCTTCGAAATGCTGCGCGGCTTCGGCAGGGCGCTTTTGTTTGAGCAAGTGCAAACCCTGCTGATCGGGCCGCAGCCACAAGTCTTCGAAATCGAAGGCATAACTCGGTTGCGGCAGCAGGAACAGCAGCGGCAAGCAGAACAGCCAGCCGCGACGCCCGGCACAGGCGGCCAGCAACAACAATGGCAGCAGCAGCCAGTAGCCTTGATCGGCCCAGGTGTCGAGGCGCAACGTCTGGCCGTCGTTGCGCAGGTCCCGTGGGCCGTCGAGCAGGCCGAGGTCGCGCAGGTCGGCATCGTCCAGGCGTGCCTGGGCGTAACCTCCACCCAGGCCATTGGCAAAGGCTTTCAGGCTGGGGCCGTCCAGATGCGGCACCAGAATCGCGCCCTGATCGTCCTTGAGGAAACTGCCGTCGTCCTGCGCGACCGGCGCACCTTCGGCGGTACCGATGCCGAGCATCAGAAATTGTGTGGACTTGGCGTCCAGCGCCTGACGAATCCCTTGGCGTTCGTGTTCCGTCAGCGACGAACCGATCAGCAGGATCCGCCCCTGGCCAAGGGCTCCCTGATCCAGCAGCGTCAGGGCCTTGGCCACCGCCAGATCGGCGCGATGACCGGCCTGGGGCATCAGCGACGGCTTGAGCGCATCCAAAAGATTGCGGCTGGTCGACAGGTCATCCGACAGTGGCACCAGCGTATGGGCGCTGCCGGCGTAGACGACGATGGCGGTCTGCGCGTCGCTGCGGTTTTGCAGCAGATCCAGCAGTTTGCGCCGGGCCTGTTCCAGCCGGTTTGGCGCAACGTCTGCGGCAAGCATTTCCGGGGTCAACTCAAGCAGCACCACCAGCGGGTCAGCGGGTTTCTGGCCGGTTTGCTCAACGCGTTGCCAGCTCGGCCCCAGCAGGGCCAGCACGGTCAGCACCCAGGCCAGGCCCAGGGCGACCCACGGCAGTTTGCTCTCGCGACCGCTGCCACCACTGAGCAACGCGGCATGGAAGGCCGGTGGCAGAATCATTTGCCAGCGACCCGCGCGCTTCTGCCGGTGCCAGAGTTGCCAGAGCAACCAGCCCAGCAACGGCAGCAATAGCAGCCACCAAGGGCGGAACCAGTACGGCCAGAGAGCGATCATCGGCGCCTCCGCAGACGCAGGCGTTTGAGGCGCTGACGCCAGTCGGGCAGTTGCGTATGCAGAAACCGCTCTTTGGTAAACAGCTTCTTGGTGAATAGACGTTGCAACGGGTTATCCGGCCAGCGCTCACGGATCACCAGCAGCATGCTCAACAGCAGCGCCATCGCCAGAGGCCAGTGATACAACGCCTGGGCCGGACGGGCCTGCGTAGGTTGCTGGGCCACCGGTTCCAGTTTGTCGAGGGTGGTCTTGATCGCCTGCAATTCCTGGCCGTCGCGGGCGCGGAAATACTGGCCTCCGGTGGCTTGGGCAATGGCTTTCAAGGCCGGCTCGTCGAGGTCCAGGCTCGGGTTGATGCCCAGGAAGCCCAGGGTGCCGCTTTGTTCCGGGTCGGCGCCAATGCCGATCGGGTAGATTTTTACGCCTTCATTCGCCGCCAGACGTGCGGCGGTCAGCGGATCGATTTCGCCGCCATTGTTGGCGCCGTCGGTGACCAGAATCAGCACGCGGCTTTGTGCCGGGCGTTGGCGCAGGCGTTTGAGGGCCAGGCCGATGGCGTCGCCGATGGCGGTGTTCTTGCCGGCGATGCCGATCCGCGCTTCGTCGAGCCAGACACGCACGGTATGGCGGTCGAAGGTCAGCGGCGCTTGCAGATAGGCCTGGCTGCCGAACAGGATCAAACCGACCCGGTCGCCATCGCGACTTTCGAGAAAATCACCGAGCAAATGCTGCACCAGTGACAGTCGGCTGACGTCTTCGTCCTGCCACTGCATGTCGGGGAAGTCCATTGAGCCGGAGACGTCCACCGCCACCAGCAAATCGCGGCCACTGGCGGCAATCGGTAGCGGTTCGCCGAGCCATTGCGGGCGCGCTGCGGCGATCAGCAGCAACAGCCACATCAGAATGAACGGGGCTTGCTGGCGCCAGGTCGGCAGGTTGGCCCGGGCGCGGCGGCGAGCGAGGCCTTCGAGGTCGCTGAGGAAGCTGACCTTGAGCGCCGGTTCGCCACTGTCGGCCACCGGCAACAGCACCCGCATCAGCCACGGTAGCGGCAGCAGGGCGAAAATCCACGGCCAGGCGAACTCAAACATGTTTGCGAATCCAGGTGTCGACGGCTTGAGTCAGGCCGGCGATGGCCTTGTCGTCGAGTTTGCACTCGGGCTTGTAGGCACCTTCCACCAGCACCATCCAGCGTGTAAGGCCAGCAGCCGGGCAGCGGTTGTCGAGGAACGCCAGCCACTGGCGGCCGTTGAGGGTGTGGCTCTGACTGTAGGGGTAATGGTTGCGGCACAGGCGTTTGAGCAAACCGTTGAGTTGCTGCAGCCAGGCACCGGCCGGGGCGCCGTCGTAGGGTTTGGGCATCAGCGCGAGTTCGGCCAGGGCGGCGAGGCGCACCGGGTCCAGCGGTTGTTCAGCGCGCACGACAGGGCGCTTGTCCGGAATGAAGCGTCGCAACTGCCATACGCCGAAACCGATCAGCGGCAGCAACAACAGCAGCAGCCACCAGCCCGGTGCCGGCGGCCAGAAGCCGATCGGTGGCGGGGAAATCAGCGGTTGCAGTTGATCGAGGCTGCTCATCGACCTTTCCCCGGACGTTGTGGGTTCAGGTATTCACGCAATTGCTCGACCATTTCGCTTTGGGTGCTCAACGGCATCAGCAACACCCGCAGCTTCTGCGCCAGCAGCTCCCAGCGGTCAATGCGTGCTTCCGCTTGGGCGCGATAGGCCTGGCGCAGGTCGAAATTCAAGGTGTCGAGTTCCAGTTGCGCRCCGTGTTCGGCAAAACGAAGCAGGCCGGCGGCGGGCAGGGCGTGATCCAGCGGGTCGGACACCGGCAGCAGCAACAGGTCGCAATGGCGCGACAACAGGCTCAGTTGCTGCTCGGCACTGTCGGACAAGGCGCGTTCGTCGCAGATCACAATCACCAGGCTGCCGGGGCGCAGCACTTCCCGGGCGCGGCGCAGGGCAATGCCGAAGGCATCGCGGTCCGGTTCGCGCTCGGTGTGCAGCGATTGATTGACCCGCACCAGCCGGTTGAGCAGTTGCAGCAGGCTCTGCTTACTGCGTCGAGGCTTGATTTCGTAATGCTCGTTGTCGCCGAACACCAGCCCGCCGACCCGGTCGTTATGCCCCAGCGCG
Source organism: Pseudomonas sp. 05N433 (assembly GCF_056396925.1). Taxonomy (NCBI): domain Bacteria; kingdom Pseudomonadati; phylum Pseudomonadota; class Gammaproteobacteria; order Pseudomonadales; family Pseudomonadaceae; genus Pseudomonas; species Pseudomonas sp. 05N433. The sequence goes on from NZ_JBFTML010000003.1 coordinate 109,957, forward strand.
GCCCAGCCAATCAGGCTCGCGGCCTGGGCGGCCAGCACCGACTTGAACATCAACCCGGAGCCGAAAAACAGCCGGCGGCTCTGTTCGACCATGATGAATATCGGCCGCTCACGTTCCTCATGGAACAGCTTGGTGTGCGGTTCCTGGGTCCGGGCGGTGACGCGCCAGTCGATGCTGCGCACATCATCGCCGGCCTGATAGACCCGCACCTGATCGAAGTCCACCCCGCGCCCGCGCAGTTTGGAGTGGTGCAGGCCGATCAGCGGGCTGCGCTGGCTCGGCGTGGAAAACAGCTGCACTTCGCGCACACGATGGCGCATCTCGATCAGCTCGGCGAGGCTGATGCGGATGCCCGGCTCGGGCGGCAGAAGGGTGTTCATCGGGGTCAAGCGACGGCTACGACGTCGAGAATCCGCTGGACCACCCGGTCCTGGTCGATGCCAGCGGCTTCGGCTTCAAAGGAAAGAATGATGCGGTGACGCAACACATCGAACAGCACCGCCTGAATGTCTTCCGGGCTGACGAAGTCGCGACCGGCCAGCCAGGCATGCGCCCGGGCGCAACGGTCGAGGGCGATGGAGCCGCGTGGACTGGCGCCGTAGGCGATCCATTCGGCCATTTCCGGGTCGAACTTGGCCGGGATCCGGGTGGCCATGACCAGTTGCACCAGGTATTCCTCCACGGCGTCGGCCATGTACAAGCCGAGGATTTCCTTGCGCGCGGCGAAGATCGCCTGCTGGCTGACCCGGCGTTCAGGTTTGGTTTCGCCGTGCAGTGCTTCGCCACGGGCCTGTTGCAGAATCCGTCGTTCGACGGTGGCGTCGGGGAAGCCGATTTTCACGTGCATCAGGAACCGGTCGAGCTGGGCTTCGGGCAACGGGTAGGTGCCTTCCTGCTCGATGGGGTTTTGCGTGGCCATGACCAGAAACAGCGGCGACAGCTCGTAGGTGCTGCGCCCGACGCTGACCTGGCGTTCGCCCATGGCTTCGAGCAGGGCCGACTGGACCTTGGCCGGGGCACGGTTGATTTCGTCCGCCAGCACCAGGTTATGGAAGATCGGGCCTTGCTGGAACACGAAGCTGCCGGTTTCCGGGCGATAGATTTCCGTGCCGGTGATGTCGGCCGGCAGCAGGTCGGGGGTGAACTGGATGCGATGGAACTGTGCTTCGATGCCTTCGGCGAGTTCTTTGATGGCCTTGGTCTTGGCCAGCCCCGGGGCGCCCTCGACCAGCATGTGACCGTCGGCGAGCAAGGCGATGAGCAAGCGCTCGATGAGTTTTTCCTGGCCGAGAATCTGCGTTGAAAGAAAGGTTCGCAGCGCGAGCAGCGCTTCACGATGTTCCATCGATGACTGTTCCTGGAAAGGGTGACCGAAGACGTTCGAATAACGCCAGGGCTGGGGGCGTTACTTTAATCCATCGCGGGGGGCGCCGACTAACGGCATTTTGTAGAATTGTGCGGATTAACGCTCGTTCCCACGCTCTGCGTGGGAATGCATCACCGGACGCTCTGCGTCCCGCTTTAAAATCGTGACGCAGAGCGTCACAGGCTGCATCCCCACGCAGAGCGTGGGAACGATCACTAAACCGCCATCAGATTTCGCTGATGTAAGTACCAATCCCATTGAGGATGTTCTGCAAGGTTTCTTCCACCTCAGCCAGATCGCTGGCATCGGTACTGTGCAGGATTTCCAGCGAATCATTGCCACCCAGCGCATCGGCGTCCACGGCGGCGATTTCGATCAGCAGACGGTCAGGGCTGAGGGTGACTTTCACGCCATCCAGGGCCGAAGGCTTGTCGTGGAAGATGATCTCCAGCTCGTCCTCGTCCGGAAAGCGGCTCATCAGGAACATTTCGCCCTCGGCACTGGTGCAGCAGAGCATGGCCAGATTGTCTTCCTCGTCATCGCACGGATTGACGATCAAGAGGTCGGTTGTCATTTGCATGGGAAAAATCCTGGCTCGGCGAGCGTTGTGAACACAACAAACGGCAATTCTGCCAGCCCTGGGGAATTTCTGCTTGGCTGAGTGTCAGAGGATGTGTTGTGACCATCCGATGCGTCTCGAGTCATTTCTGGTACGAAGGTGCCGTAAATCCGGGCATAAAACGCCCGTTTTCCTGCACGGCTGCTAGTGTTGTTCGAGGCGCATGCCACGAGTTACGTGCCGATGACCGAATATGTCGCAGCGCTGCAAGCACGGCCCTTGCCGCACTGGTTAAGCTGCGCAACGGATGAGCACCCGTAAAGGCATTGACGATGGCTGCGATGGTAGCCCCGCCAGTCGTTTTTGCAGATGCCCATTCAATGGAAGGTGAATGTGACCTGAGTGTCTCGTCCAGCTTCACCCAACTGTCGTCCTGTTTCCTCTGCCCGAGAATCAGGAACAGGGTGACGGATTGCCCCGAAAGGGGTTTGCACGCGACGCTTCCATCAATAACAAGCCCAAGCGGAGTACCACAGATGGCGTTCTTCACCGCAGCCAGCAAAGCCGACTTCCAGCACCAACTGCAAGCGGCACTGGCGCAGCACATCAGTGAACAGGCACTGCCACAAGTGGCGCTGTTCGCCGAACAATTTTTCGGCATCATTTCCCTCGACGAGCTGACCCAACGTCGGTTGTCCGACCTCGCCGGTTGCACCCTTTCTGCATGGCGCCTGCTTGAGCGCTTCGATCACGCTCAATCGCAAGTGCGTGTCTACAACCCCGATTACGAACGCCACGGCTGGCAGTCGACCCACACCGCGGTCGAAGTGCTGCACCACGATCTGCCATTCCTGGTGGATTCGGTGCGTACTGAGCTGAACCGTCGCGGCTACAGCATTCATACCCTGCAAACCACTGTGCTGAGCGTGCGTCGCGGCAGCAAGGGTGAGCTGTTGGAAATCCTGCCGAAAGGCACCCAGGGTGAAGGCATTCTGCAAGAATCGCTGATGTACCTGGAAATCGACCGTTGCGCCAACACGGCCGAATTGAATGTCCTGACCAAAGAGCTGGAGCAGGTTCTCGGTGAAGTCCGCGTTGCGGTCGCCGATTTCGAACCGATGAAAGCCAAGGTCCAGGAGCTGATCGAAGGCATCGACAATAGCCAGTTCGCCATCGACGCCGAAGAAAAATCCGAAATCAAGAGCTTCCTGGAATGGCTGGTGGGCAACCACTTCACCTTCCTGGGCTACGAAGAGTTCGTGGTGGGCGAGGATCAGAACGGCGGTCACATCGACTATGACCAGAGCTCGTTCCTCGGCCTGACCAAGCTGCTGCGCGCCGGCCTGACCGTCGATGACCTGCGCATCGAAGACTACGCCGTCAACTACCTGCGTGAACCGACGCCGCTGTCGTTCGCCAAGGCGGCACACCCAAGCCGTGTCCACCGTCCGGCCTACCCGGACTACGTGTCGATCCGCCAGATCGATGCCAACGGCAAGGTCATCAAGGAATGCCGCTTCATGGGCCTGTACACCTCGTCGGTGTATGGCGAAAGCGTGCGGGTCATTCCTTACATCCGTCGCAAGGTCGAGATCATCGAGCAGCGCTCGGGCTTCCAGGCCAAGGCTCACTTGGGCAAGGAACTGGCCCAGGTACTTGAAGTGTTGCCTCGCGATGACCTGTTCCAGACGCCGGTGGACGAGTTGTTCGCCACCGTGATGTCGATCGTGCAGATCCAGGAACGCAACAAGATCCGTGTATTCCTGCGCAAAGACCCGTACGGTCGTTTCTGCTACTGCCTGGCCTATGTGCCGCGTGACATCTACTCCACCGAAGTGCGCCAGAAGATCCAGCAAGTGCTGATGGATCGTCTGAAAGCCTCTGACTGCGAGTTCTGGACCTTCTTCTCCGAATCCGTGCTGGCCCGTGTGCAGCTGATTCTGCGGGTCGACCCGAAGAACCGTCTGGACATCGACCCGGTTCTGCTGGAAAAAGAAGTGGTGCAGGCCTGCCGCAGCTGGCAGGACGACTACGCCAGCCTGGTGGTCGAGAGCTTCGGCGAAGCCCAGGGCACCAACGTGCTGGCCGACTTCCCGAAAGGCTTCCCGGCCGGTTACCGCGAGCGCTTCGCCGCCCACTCGGCTGTGGTCGACATGCAGCACCTGCTGAGCCTGAGCGAAAAGAATCCGCTGGTGATGAGCTTCTATCAGCCGCTGGGTCAGGTATCGGGCCAACGTGAGCTGCACTGCAAGCTGTATCACGCCGACACGCCGCTGGCGTTGTCCGATGTGTTGCCGATCCTGGAAAACCTCGGCCTGCGTGTACTGGGTGAATTCCCGTATCGCCTGCGCCACAACAGCGGTCGCGAGTTCTGGATCCACGACTTTGCGTTCACGGCTGCCGAAGGCCTGGAACTCGACATCCAGCAACTCAACGACACCTTGCAGGACGCTTTCGTCCACATCGTGCGTGGCGATGCCGAGAACGATGCGTTCAACCGTCTGGTACTGACCGCCGGCCTGCCATGGCGCGACGTGGCGCTGCTGCGCGCCTATGCCCGTTACATGAAGCAGATCCGTCTGGGCTTCGACCTGGGTTACATCGCCAGCACCCTGAACAACCACACCGACATCGCTCGCGAGTTGACCCGGTTGTTCAAAACCCGTTTCTACCTGGCGCGCAAGCTGGCCAGTGACGACCTGGAAGACAAGCAACAACGCCTGGAACACGCGATTCTGAGCGCACTGGACGATGTTCAGGTGCTCAACGAAGACCGCATCCTGCGTCGTTACCTGGACCTGATCAAGGCGACCCTGCGGACCAACTTCTACCAGACCGATGCTCACGGTCAGAACAAGTCCTACTTCAGCTTCAAGTTCAACCCGCACCAGATTCCAGAGCTGCCGAAGCCGGTTCCGAAGTTCGAAATCTTCGTTTACTCGCCGCGCGTCGAAGGCGTGCACCTGCGCTTCGGCAACGTGGCTCGCGGCGGTCTGCGCTGGTCCGACCGTGAAGAAGACTTCCGCACCGAAGTCCTGGGCCTGGTAAAAGCCCAGCAAGTGAAGAACTCGGTCATCGTGCCGGTGGGTGCGAAGGGTGGCTTCCTGCCGCGTCGCCTGCCACTGGGCGGCAGCCGTGACGAGATCGCGGCCGAGGGCATCGCCTGCTACCGCATCTTCATCTCGGGCCTGTTGGACATCACCGACAACCTGAAAGACGGTGCGCTGGTACCACCGGCCAATGTCGTGCGCCATGACGACGATGACCCGTACCTGGTGGTGGCGGCGGACAAGGGCACTGCGACCTTCTCCGACATCGCCAACGGTATCGCCATCGACTACGGCTTCTGGCTCGGCGACGCGTTCGCATCTGGCGGTTCCGCCGGTTACGACCACAAGAAAATGGGTATCACCGCCAAGGGCGCGTGGGTCGGCGTACAACGCCACTTCCGCGAACGCGGTATCAACGTCCAGGAAGACAGCATCACCGTGGTAGGCGTCGGCGACATGGCCGGTGACGTGTTCGGTAACGGCTTGCTGATGTCCGACAAGCTGCAACTGGTCGCAGCCTTCAACCACCTGCACATCTTCATCGACCCGAACCCGGAGCCTGCCAGCAGCTTCGCCGAGCGTCAGCGCCTGTTCGACCTGCCGCGTTCGGCCTGGTCGGATTACGACACCAGCATCATGTCCGAAGGCGGCGGTATCTTCTCCCGTAGCGCGAAGAGCATTGCCATCTCCGAGCAGATGAAAGAGCGCTTCGACATTCAGGCCGACAAGCTGACCCCGACCGAACTGCTCAATGCCTTGCTCAAGGCACCGGTAGACCTGTTGTGGAATGGCGGTATCGGCACGTACGTCAAAGCCAGCAGCGAAAGCCACGCCGATGTCGGCGACAAGGCCAACGATGCACTGCGCGTGAACGGTAACGAACTGCGCTGCAAGGTTGTGGGCGAGGGCGGTAACCTGGGCATGACCCAACTGGGTCGCGTCGAGTTCGGCCTCAATGGCGGCGGTTCCAACACCGACTTCATTGACAACGCCGGTGGCGTGGACTGCTCCGACCACGAAGTGAACATCAAGATCCTGCTGAACGAAGTGGTTCAGGCCGGCGACATGACCGACAAGCAACGTAACCAGTTGCTGGCGAGCATGACCGACGAAGTCGGTGGCCTGGTGTTGGGCAACAACTACAAGCAGACCCAGGCACTGTCCCTGGCGGCCCGTCGTGCCTTGCCGCGGATCGCTGAATACAAGCGCCTGATGAACGATCTGGAAGCCCGTGGCAAGCTGGATCGCGCCATCGAGTTCCTGCCGTCGGAAGACGCGATCAACGAGCGCGTCGCGGCAGGCCATGGCCTGACCCGTGCCGAGCTGTCGGTGCTGATCTCCTACAGCAAGATCGACCTCAAGGAGCAGTTGCTGGGCTCCCTGGTGCCGGACGACGACTACCTGACCCGCGACATGGAAACCGCTTTCCCGCCGACGCTGGTCAGCAAGTTCTCTGCCGCCATGCGCCGTCACCGCCTGAAGCGCGAAATCGTCAGCACCCAGATCGCCAACGATCTGGTCAACCACATGGGCATCACCTTCGTTCAACGGCTCAAAGAGTCGACCGGCATGAGCCCGGCGAACGTGGCCGGTGCGTATGTGATCGTGCGTGACATTTTCCACCTCCCGCACTGGTTCCGTCAGATCGAAGCCCTGGATTATCAGGTCTCGGCCGACGTACAACTGGAGCTGATGGACGAGCTGATGCGTCTGGGCCGTCGCGCTACGCGCTGGTTCCTGCGTGCCCGCCGCAACGAGCAGAACGCCGCCCGTGACGTCGCGCATTTCGGTCCGCACCTGAAGGAGTTGGGCCTCAAGCTTGACGAACTGCTCAGTGGCGAGATTCGCGACACCTGGCAGGCTCGCTATCAGGCGTACGTCGAAGCCGGTGTGCCGGAGTTGTTGGCACGCATGGTGGCTGGCACCACGCACCTGTACACCCTGCTGCCGATCATCGAAGCCTCCGACGTGACCGGCCAGGATCCAGCAGATGTGGCCAAGGCCTACTTCGCCGTGGGCAGTGCGCTGGACATCACCTGGTACCTGCAACAGATCAGCGCCCTGCCGGTTGAAAACAACTGGCAAGCCCTGGCCCGTGAAGCGTTCCGCGATGACGTCGACTGGCAACAACGTGCGATCACCATCTCGGTCCTGCAACAGGGCGACGGCACCCAGGACGTGGAAACACGCCTGGAGCTGTGGATGGAGCAGAACGAAGGCATGATCGAACGCTGGCGCGCCATGCTGGTGGAAATCCGTGCCGCCAGTGGCACTGATTACGCCATGTACGCGGTGGCCAACCGTGAATTGCTGGATGTCGCGTTGAGCGGTCAAACGGTAGTACCTGCCGTTATCACCGCTACTGCGGGTGCCGAGCTGGAACCGGCTGCCTGATTGAGCGTTGAATGAAAAAGCCCCGTCTCGAGAGAGACGGGGCTTTTTTTTGCCTGACGGTTTTTTTGGGGGGGGCTGGTCGGGCCTCTTCGCCTCAGCGATCAGTTCTGCAAAGGAATCAACACTTTCTCATCCGGGGCCAACACCATGAACACCAACAGCTTGGCGGGTTGGGTGGCGCTGGCATTTTTCGAGACCAGATGTTCCGAACCGGCCGGCTCATACCAGAATTCGCCAGCCTTGTAGGTAATCGCTTTTTCGCCTTTGACTTGAGAAGTGATCTCCCCCGAAAGCACATAGGCCATGGCCGTACCCTGGTGTTTATGGGCAATGGAAGATTGGCCCGGCTGGTAATCGACTTCGATCATCAAGGCTTTTTTGCCAGGTGCGTTTTTTAGCATCTGGTCCTGCAGAATGGTGACGTTTTCCGAAGGGGCGGCGGTTTTGTCGGCGAATGCCGAGGCTGAAACGCTCAGGGCCAGGGCGGTGAGAGAGGCGGCAAAAAAACGAAGTGCATTCATGGTTGATTACCTGTGGTGGTGAGTCGTCAGGGACCACGGTAAGCCGCGCCGTCGGGCAATCAAACGGCCAATTTTCCGGAAGGTGAGGGGACCAATCACTGATGTTACGTTCCCTGTAGCAGCTGTCGAGCCTGCGAGGCTGCGTTCGGCTGCGAAGCAGTCGTCAAATCAGAACTCGCGGTGCGTCAGACAGATCGCGTCAGCTGGACTCACGACTGCTTCGCAGCCGAACGCAGCCTCGCAGGCTCGACAGCTGCTACGGGGCTGCGATCTTTTGATCTTGTTTTAGACGATAGGAAAGCTGTTGAAGTCGACGGCATTGGCCAGTCGGCTGTCGATCAGGCCGATAAAGCCTTGCACTTCGGGGCGATTGAAATGCGCTTGCATGGCCGCTTCCGATTGCCAGCGGGCGCTGACCGTCCAGCGGGTGTCGTCTTCGGGGCAGCGGTCGACCATATAGCCGTCACAGCCCGGAAGTTCGCGCAGGGTGTCGACAATCTTTTGCAGTTGTTTGCCCAGTTCGTCCGAGCGACCGGCGGCAGCTCGTATCTTTACAGTGTTGAACACTTGGTTGGACATTACTCACACTCCTGAATCAGGCCGGACGAATCCTGCTCATTGAGGGATAACGCCCATGCAGGATAGGCCTGCCCCCTTGGGCCGCCAATAGCCAATCACCGGATAAAACCGCAGACCAATCCCTCAACCAACCTGCTGCAAAATGTCCCGCAAACGGTCCAGGGCGATGTCGATGTCCAGGGTTTCGATCGCCCCGAATCCCAGGAAAAGCCCGGCCCGTGGCGTTTGCTGGTAAAAAAAGTCGTCCAGGGTATAGAGCCCCACTTCGACTTTTTTCGCGAGCTCGATCACCAATGGAATATCGACCGGCACCTTGCACAGTACCGCCATGTGAAACCCGGCCGTGGTCGGCACCGCTTCGAACCATGGCGAAAGGTCGCCCGCCATCCGCGCCAGGATCCGTTCGCGGCGCCCGGCGTAAATCGTGTGGCAACGCCGGATGTGCTTGAGCAAACAGCCTTCGGCGATGAACTTGGCCAGCGCCCATTGGGGCAGGGTGGAGGTGTGCCGGTCGGTGAGTTGCTTGGCGCTGATCACCGCTTCGAGAATCGCTGGCGGCAAAATCGCATACCCCAGCCGCAACTCCGGCAACAGGGTCTTCGAGAAGGTGCCAACGTAGGCGACGATGCCGCGTTCATCCAGGCTTTGCAGCGAGTCGGTGGGCCGTCCTTCATAGCGGAACTCGCTGTCGTAATCGTCCTCGATGATGATCGCCCCCAGTTCGTGGGCCCGCTCCAGCAGCGCCAGCCGACGCTCGTGGCTCATGGGCATGCCCAAGGGGAACTGGTGCGAGGGGGTGACATAAATCAGCCGCGTGCCGTCGGGAATGTGCTCGACCTGGATGCCTTGCGCATCGACCGGCACGCCGACCACCGTTGCGCCATGAGTCCCGAACAACAGGCGCGCAGGAGGGTAACCGGGGTCCTCCATGGCCACGAGGCTGCCCGGTTGGGTCAACACCCGGGAAATCAGGTCCAGCGCTTGCTGCGCGCCATTGCACACCACAACGTCTTCGTCCCGACAATTGACCCCGCGGGAAAATGCGATGTGCTGTGCGATTGCATTGCGCAGCGCCGGCAGGCCTTCGGGCTGGCTGTAGAAACCCTTGGAGCCGGCGATCTGGCGCAAGGCATGGGAGGTACAACGGCGCCAGTCGTCCTGCGGAAATTGGCCCTTGCTGGTTGCACCACCGATAAAGTCGTAGCGCAGCGAGCCTTCCAGCGTCGGGTGGCGCAAGAACGTCGGCAACTTGCGCCAGCTCTCGATGACATCGAAGCTGGCCAATTCCGAATGGCTCTGTTTACGGACGACTTTTGCCGCCCGGGCATTGACGTAGGTGCCTTTGCCGATCACCCCGGTGAGGAAGTTTTCGTAGGTCAGTTGCGCATACGTGTCGGAAATGGTCTTGCGCGAAATCCCCAGTTGTTCGGCCAGCAAACGGCTGGGCGGCAGCTGCGTGCCGGCTGCCAGGCGCCCGGATTCAATGGCGCTGCGCAGTTGCCGGTACAGCTGGCCTGCCAGATCCTTGCGGCCGTTGATGACAACGTGAAGTTCCATACCGGCGGGGCTCCTGGGCGATTGTGAGGCGACTGTGCGTCGCGCCAGATTACCTGCATGAGTGACTGCACAGAAGTTGTGTGGGTGAAAAACCGGCGATTGGTCTTCTGTCGGGCGGTCCATGGCTTTTTCGCTGAATTGGCTCTGTAACGCTCGTGCATCAGCGCCTAACGTGGAGATACCGATTCGCGCCACGAGGCCGCCGCCATGACCGTTCGCCTGGATTACTACAGCGCATCGCCCAAGGCGATGAAAGCCATGATCGCCATGGAGGCCTTGACCCGTGATCTGAGCATCGAACCGGCGTTGCTGAACCTGATCAAGATCCGCGCCTCGCAGCTCAATGGCTGCGCCTTCTGCACTGACATGCACTCGGTGGACGCACGTCGTATCGGCGAGACCGATCGGCGGCTGTATGCAATCGTGGTCTGGCGCGACAGCGGCTTTTTCAGCCCTCGGGAGCGGGCGGCCCTGGCCTGGACCGAAGCGGTGACCCTGCTCGCGCAAAGCCATGTGCCGGACGATGTTTATGCACTGGCCCGGGAGCAGTTCGGTGAAGGGGAATTGGTCGACCTGACGATGGCCATCAGCGCCATCAACAGCTGGAATCGCCTGGCGGTGAGTTTTCGGCAACCCCCCGGCGGTTGATTATTGGTTTGGTTTTTGCCCGCTTGTCACATCAGGTTCATGAACGATCAGCAGGATGAAACGCTCAAGGACAGATCGACAGGGAGTCATCAATGTCATTCATGGAATCCGCCGGGCGTCAGGGCGTGGCCGAGTACCATTCGCCCGTAGAACACAGTAACGCCTTACACTCACGGATAGCCGGAATCGATCCGGTGTTGCTGCAGTCTTTCAGGGTCAGCGCCCGCTGTGGCTGTTTCATGCAGGCGGCCCGCAGTCTCAATATCAAGTCGACCCAGTTGCGTAAACAATTGGCGCAACTTGAAACACAACTGCAGCGCTCGTTGTTCTGCCATTCGGGCAATGGCTTTGCCCTCAGTCGTGACGGGTTGCAGCTTCAGGCGCAGTTGATGGCCTTGGCCCGTGAACGCGACTTGCCGGTGATCGAACAGCCCTTGATTCGCCTGGCCGTGGCCGAGTCGATCCTGCACGACATCCTCGGTCGCGACCTGGTCTCGCTGCTGCGGCGCAACGCCAGTGTGCGCCTGGACATCATTTCCCTCGACAGCGAACTGTCCCTGCGGGCGATCAGCGCCGATGTGGTGGTGTGGCTGACGGGCACTGATTCGCCGCTACCAGGCCCCAGTTTCGCCATCAGCGAGCCCCAGCGTCTGGCACGGCTGGACTATCTGCCGCACATTGCCAAACGTTACTCGCGGGTCGCGGCCCGCCCGGACAGCCTGGGTGACCTGGCCGACTTCATGCTGGTGCAATGGCAGCACGACCGCCAGGTCGAGACCTTTGGGCCGTGGAACCGTCTGGTGGAGCAGCGCCTGGCGGGGGTGGTGCAGTTGCATTCCTATGAGTTGATGCTGGAGATGATCCGTTGCAGCGCCTGCATCGGTTTGCTGCCGCACTACATGAGCCGATTCGATCGAGGGCTGCTGGCGTTGTCCGGGCTGTTCAACCAACCGATGCAGCGCCAGGTGTGGATGGCGGTCAATGCCGACTCCCGAAATGAGGCCGAGGTGCAGGGAGTTGTCGAGCTGATCCGCAATACCTTCAACGAGCGGCGGGAGTGGTTCGAGCAGCTTGACTGAGCTTCTGGCAAGAACACCTTTGTTGCGAGGGGGCAAGCCCCCTCGCCACATGGGTTTGCGCCGTTATAGAGTAAGCGGCCATGTACGCATCAAGGACGAAACATTCATGCCCGCCGACTCYGTCATTACCCTCGAACGCTTCAACGAATCCCACATCGAGGGCGTCACCGCCCTCTACAACGACCCGGCTGTGGCCCGTCAGGTGCTGCAGATGCCGTTTCAGTCCACCGAGGTCTGGCGCCAACGCCTGATGGCCGACAACGAACGGGCGGTGAAACTGGTGGCGCTGCACCAGGGAACGGTCATCGGCAACATCGGTCTGGAACAGTTTTCGCGAGTTCGCCGCAGCCACGCCGGCAGCTTCGGCATGGGTGTCGCCGTGGCTTGGCAAGGCAAGGGTGTCGGTTCGAAGCTGCTGGCGGCGGCGCTCGATGTCGCCGACAACTGGATGAACCTGCAACGGGTCGAACTCTCGGTGTACGCCGACAACGAAGCGGCCATCGGCCTGTACCGAAAATTCGGCTTCGAGACCGAAGGCCTGTTCCGCGACTATGCCGTGCGTGACGGTCGCTTGGTCGATACCCTGAGCATGGCGCGCTTGCGTCGCACGCCCAAGGAAGGTTGAGTCAGTCGCCCAAGGCAAACGCCACCGCCGCCTGCGCATGCAGTTCGGTGGTGTCGAACAAGGGCAGGGCGCTGTGCTCGGGTTTGATTAGCAGGCCGATCTCGGTGCAGCCGAGGATGATCGCCTGGGCGCCGCGTTCGGTCAGCGCTTCGATCACCCGTTGATAGACCTGGCGCGACGCCTCGCTGATGACCCCGACGCACAACTCGTCATAGATGATCCGATGCACCGCCTGTCGCTCTTCAGCCTCCGGCACCAGCACCGTCAGGCCCTTGGCCGTCAGACGTGCCTTGAGAAAGTCCTGCTCCATGGTGAATGCAGTACCGAGCAGGCCTACCCGCAGCGCACCGGCGTCCAGCGCCGCCTGAGCGGCCGGGTCGGCAATGTGCAGGAACGGAATATCAATCGCAGACTGAATCTGCCCGGCCACCTTGTGCATGGTGTTGGTACACAGCACCACGCAGTCGGCGCCGCCAGCCTCCAGGCGTTGCGCGGCATCCACCAGAATCGCCGCCGCATCGTCCCAGCGCCCGGCATGTTGGGCCTGTTCGACAGGGCCGAAGTCGACGCTGTACATTAGCAATTTCGCCGAACGCAACGGCCCGAGGCGGTCGCGTACCTGCTGGTTGATAAGACGGTAATACTCGGCGCTGGACTCCCAGCTCATGCCGCCGATAAGGCCGATGGTGCGCATGTCATGCTCCTGTGAATGGCAAACCCTTGCGAGAGAGTGTCCAGTGGATCCTTGTTCCGATCTATCAGGAAATTTCACATGCCCGGTGTGCTGAGCGAGAACCTGTTGGGCGGCAGACTCTGCCTGCAACTCTTGCCCCGTGCGCCGTACAGCGCGCGGGATCCGGCGCAGTCACAAACCCTCGGAGTGACGCTGGAACGTCAGCAGGGCGTGCATGCGATCGATTCTGACCGGCGGACGGATTTCGATACCTGGCCGGGCGTATTGGCGTACACGCCGGTCGGCGTGGAGGTGTTTTCCGAATCGGCCAGCGGTGGCGAGTATCTGCTGATGCGGCTGGACGAACAGTTCGCCAGCGAACAATTACCCAGTGTCGCCCACCGTGTGCAGTCTTGCGGCAATCGACGTGCGCTGACCATCGCACGTGAGATTCGTCGTCAGTTGCTCGCCACGCAGCCCGACCCGCTGGCGCTTGAGCAATGTGCCGCGGCGCTGGTTGGCGTCGCGGGTTCGATAACCGATACAACGCAGCGTGCCACGCCCAAGGCCTTTGCCCGAGTCATGGAACAGATCGTCGAGCAGTTCCAGCACCCCCTGACGCTGGAACAATTGGCTGTCACCTATGGGCACAACGAACTGCGCTTTCTGCGCGATTTCACCCAGGCTATTGGCCTGACGCCTCACGCCTACCTCATTGAAGTGCGGCTTCAGGCCGCACGCAGGCTGATCGAGCGCACGGCTCTGCCCTTGGCCAGCATCGCTCTGGATGTCGGCTTCGCCCATCAGTCCCACATGGGCAGTGCCTTTCGCAAATACCTGGCCATGACCCCCAGCCAGTACCGCTCGCGCTTTTAGTCGTACGCCGGCAGCGCGCATCTGCCATGCTCAAAGTCCGCAGCACCGCTTCAACCAAAGGAACACCGCAATGGACGACGTACAGCAACTGGGCGAGATGCTTCGCCACTACGCAGAAAGCGAAGCGCACAAGAAGCAACTGTTTGAAGCGCAATCGGCCGTGTGGGCGACGCGCATCGGGGAGTTGTTCGATCAGATCCAGCAGTGGCTGGCACCGGTCCTGGCACCGAACCTGCTGGAAGTGAGCCGCGAGGCGTATGTCGCATCCGGGCCGAGTGTGCCGGTGGAGACGTCGACGTTCAAGACCGAGAAACTGAGCGTCGTTATCGCCGGCAAACCGGTGGAGTTTGTGCCGGACGTGATGGGCGTTGGTGGGCAGATTTCCCTTGCCGTGATGGGGTTGACCGCGGCGCGCTATGGCAGTATTTCGCTGGTGTGCCTGCCACCGTCCAGCGCCTGGCAATGGCGCAAGACCAACGGCCTGAAAGATCCGGACACCTTTGCCTTCGATGCAAACTTTTTGGCGCAGCAACTGCAGAGCCTGATTCCCCGCGAGCGCAACTAATGTCCATGTGATCGACACTCAACCCTGTGGGAGCGGGCTTTTGTGGCCACAAGCCCGCTCCCACAGTGAATTGGGTGTACCTCAGATTTCGAGGTTGCCCCAGCCAGGTTTCAACTCTTGCGGCGCTACCGCTTTCACTCTCTTGCCGGTAGCCAATTCCACCCGCCGCGCCACCTCGGGGTCATCGGCAAACGGAATCAGGCTGGCATCGTCCAGGCTCTCGGTCGTCTGCTGTTTCAAGCAGTATTCGATCGCCAGCCAAAGCCCCAGCACGCCCAATAGATTCAATGCCATTTCGATCATGTCAGGCTCCTTGCCTCAGGCATACTGCGCTTCAAGTTCGGCCATCTTCACATCCGCAACCCGCACCGTACGCCACACGTTATACGCCATCAGCAGCATGCCGCTGAGGAAGAACACCCCGCCGACAAACCGCACGATGAAGCCTGGATGACTGGCCTGCAACGCCTCGACGAACGAGTAGGTCAGCGTGCCGTCGTCGTTGATCGCACGCCACATCAAGCCCTGGGTGATGCCGTTGACCCACATGGACGCGATGTACAGCACGGTGCCGATGGTCGCCAGCCAGAAGTGCAGGTTGATCAGCGGCACGCTATGCATTTGCGTGCGGCCGAAGACTTTCGGRAYCATGTGRTASAKCGCRCCGAWGGWRATCATYGCCACCCARCCGAGSGCGCCGGCGTGMACGTGGCCGATGGTCCAGTCGGTGTAGTGGGAGAGGGCRTTGACCGTCTTGATCGCCATCATCGGCCCTTCGAAAGTCGACATGCCGTAGAAGGCCAGGGACAGCACGAGGAAGCGCAGGATCGGGTCGGTACGCAACTTATGCCAGGCCCCCGACAGCGTCATCATGCCGTTGATCATACCGCCCCAGCTCGGCGCCAGCAGAATCAGCGACATCGCCATGCCCAGGGACTGCGCCCAGTCCGGCAGTGCGGTGTAGTGCAGGTGGTGGGGACCGGCCCAGATGTACAGGGTGATCAGCGCCCAGAAGTGCACGATCGACAAGCGATAGGAATACACCGGCCGACCCACCTGTTTCGGCACGAAGTAATACATCATCCCGAGGAACCCGGTGGTGAGGAAAAAGCCCACCGCGTTGTGCCCGTACCACCACTGCACCATGGCGTCGGTGGCCCCGGAGTACACCGGATACGACTTGAACCAGTCCACCGGAATCGACAGGTGATTGACCACGTGCAGCATGGCGATCACCACGATGAACGCGCCGAAGAACCAGTTGCCGACGTAGATATGCTTGGTCTTGCGGCGCACCACGGTGGTGAAAAACACGATGGCATAGGCGAGCCAGACCACCGTCATCCACACCGCGCCGGAGAACTCGATCTCGGCGTATTCCTTGGTGGTCGTGTAGCCCAGCGGCAGGCTGATCAGCATCACCACGATCACCGATTGCCAGCCCCAGAAGGTGAATGCAGCGAGTTTGTCCGAGAACAGCCGAACCTGGCAGGTGCGCTGCACGGCGTAGTAACTGGCGGCGAATTGCGCACTGCCGGCAAAGCCGAAAATCACCAGGCTGGTGTGCAGCGGGCGCAAGCGGCCGAAGGTGGTCCACGGCAGGTCGAGGTTCATCTCGGGCCATACCAGTTGCGAGGCGATCCATACCCCCATCGCCATCCCGACGACGCCCCATACCACGGTTGCCACGACGAATTGGCGGACGACCTTGTAGTTATAGGCCAGTCCGATTGTTGCTGTGCTCATGGTCAGTTCTTCCACGGTTGCAAAGTCTTGCCAGGCCACCCGGTCTGGCATGCGATGAACTGTAGAAACCCTGCCGGAAACAAAACAGTCTCAGGAAACTTTCATTTATACGGATCAGATGTGGGGCATGCCTGCGGCCATCAGTCGCGTCCTGATACGGTTTTTTAGTGTTTAGCTGAATCTGTAACGTGCTGTGCCGCAGGTTCATAGTCGCTACCTCGAGAGCGAGCCGCAGAGCCCGATCAATCCTGATGAGGTAGCCACATGTATCAATACGATGACTATGACCGGGCCCTGGTGTTCGAGCGTGTTGCGCAGTTTCGCGATCAGGTCGAACGTTTCATGGCCGGCGAATTGAGCGAAGAAGAGTTCCTGCCCCTGCGTTTGGAGAATGGCCTGTATATGCAAAAACACGCCTACATGCTGCGCGTGGCGATTCCTTACGGCACCCTGAGCGCCAGGCAAATGCGCACTCTGGCGAGCATTGCCCGGGACTACGATCGTGGTTACGGCCACTTCACCACCCGGCAAAACATGCAGTTCAACTGGATCGAACTGGCCCAGGTCCCGGACATCCTCGAACGCCTGGCCCAAGTGGAAATGCACGCGATCCAGACCTCCGGCAACTGCGTGCGCAACATCACCACCGAAGCCTTCGCCGGCGTTGCGGCGGACGAGCTGATGGACCCGCGTCCGCTGGCGGAGATCCTGCGGCAATGGTCGACCATCAACCCGGAATTCCTGTTCCTGCCGCGCAAGTTCAAGATCGCCATCTGTTCGGCGAAACAGGACCGCGCGGCGATCATGATGCATGACATCGGTCTTTATCTTTATTGCGACGACAGCGGGCAAATGCTCTTGCGGGTGATCGTTGGCGGCGGGTTGGGGCGTACGCCGATTCTCGGTCTGCAGATTCGCGAAGGCTTGCCGTGGCAGCATTTGCTGTCTTATGTCGAGGCGGTGCTGCGGGTCTACAACCGCCACGGGCGGCGCGATAACAAGTACAAGGCGCGGATCAAGATTCTGGTCAAGGCCTTGGGGATCGAAGCGTTCGCCAAGGAAGTGGAGGAGGAGTGGCAACACCTCAAGGACGGCCCGGCGCAGTTGACCGACGTCGAGTATGAGCGTGTCGCCAGCGCCTTTGTGCCACCCGATTACCGTTCACTGGCCGGCACCGACCTGGACTTCGGCACGCGCCTGGCCGAGCACTCGGCGTTCGCCCGTTGGGTGGCGCGCAACGTTCAGCCGCACAAGGTGCCGGGTTACGCCAGCGTGGTGCTGTCGACCAAGCCGGGTATCGCCGCGCCGCCGGGGGATGTCACGGCCGAACAAATGGAAGCGGTGGCGCTATGGTCCGAGCAATTCGGTTTCGGCGAAATCCGCATCGCCCATGAACAGAACATCGTCCTGCCGGACGTGCCCAAGGCAGACCTTTATGCGCTGTGGTGCCTGGCCTGCGAGCAAGGCCTGGGGAGTGCCAACATCGGCTTGCTGACTGACATCATCGCTTGCCCCGGCGGCGACTTCTGCGCCCTGGCCAACGCCAAGTCGATCCCCATCGCGCAAGCGATTCAGGCACGTTTCGACGATCTGGACTACCTGCATGACCTGGGCGACATCAGCCTGAACATCTCCGGCTGCATGAACGCCTGCGGCCATCACCACATCGGCAACATCGGCATCCTTGGCGTCGACAAGAACGGCAGCGAGTGGTACCAGATCACCCTCGGCGGCGCCCAGGGCAAGGACAGCGCGTTGGGCAAGGTCATCGGCCCGTCCTTCAGTGCCGCCGAAGTGCCCGATGTGATTGAACGGATCATCGGCACGTTCGTGCGCTACCGCGAGAGCGAAGAACTGTTCGTCGATACCCTGGCGCGCATCGGTCTGGAGCCATTCAAGGAACGGGTTTATCCAAAGGTGCTGGAGGTGTCGGCATGAACAATCTGCTGCGTTTGCGAGAGGGCGGTGCCGAGTGGGTGCGCGATGACCCGTGGCAGTTGATTCGTGAAACGACCGGTGAACCGCCGGCCGGGCCGCTGATCCTGCCGTTACCCCAGTGGCTGGCCCTTAACGCCGACACCACAACCGCGCTCGAAGGTGTCTGGCTCGGTCCTGACGACGAAGTGACAAATCTGATTCCGTGGTTCCCCGACCTGCCGCTGATTGCCCTGGACTTCCCGAGTTTTCGCGACGGACGTGCCTACAGCCAGGCCTATCTGTTGCGCACGCGATTCGGATGGCAAGGCGAATTGCGCGCGATTGGCGATGTGCTGCGCGATCAACTCAGCCACATGCGCCAATGCGGTTTCGACAGCTTTGCCGTGCGTGAAGACAAGTCTGCCGAAGATGCGCTGAAGGGACTGGCGGGGATGAGCGTGTTGTATGGGCGTTCGGTGATCGAGCCGCGGCCGTTGTTTCGGCGGCGGTAGGGCATCGAGATCTTTTGCTTGGGCCAATGATGGCATTTTGATAGAGTCCGCGTCTCATAAGGAGTTGGTGAAGAAAGGAGTCTGGTTTGGGCGCGGGCAAGAAGATTTTAGGGTTGATAGCGCTGTTGCTGATGGCGGCCCTGTGGGGCAGTTATTTTTATGTGTTCAAAGAGAACCGTAACGGCCAGCTCGGGGATGCGTTCGACAGCTACGCCTGGTGCGGCACGCCGCCGGCCAGCGATAGCGGCGGGTTGGGCAAGGATCAACTGTCGCTGCGCATCACCAACAACGTTCGCGGCGAGTTCATGCTCTCGGGGGCGGTTGTCGTTTCCGAGCGAACCTTTGATCGCTACGACCTGGGCCGCAACGAACTGCGGCTGCGCATGGAGCCGCTACAGTGGTCCTACGGCGTTGCGCCGATTTTCATGGAACAGGTCAAGATCAAACCCCTGAGCCGTAACCTGTCTTCGGTCAACAAAAGTGCCTACGCCGAACTTGAGTCCCGGCCCATCGACGTCCAGGGGCGGGCGACCGACTTTCCGTTCGACACCTACCGCTACGGTTACAAACCGGTGTTGTACTACCTCAAGGGTAATGAGCGCGTCGACCTGCGCTTCAAAAACGTCACCACCAGCATGCAGATGTCCAACACCTTTACGCCGATCCAGAAGTACAACCGTGTCGAGTACATCAACGAGAAAAATTCGCTGATCAGTGAGCAGGACTACAAGCCCTACGGCGCCAACGAATGCGCGTTCAGCGTCGAGCGCAAGGGCTCGTTCAAGGTGATTGTGTTGCTGTTGTTGCTGGTGATGTGCCTGCCGCTGCTGCACGTGTTCTATCGCGACGAGCCGGGCATCGACTTTCTCGCGACGCTGGTGAGTATTGGCGCGATCCGGGTGTTCCTGGTGGGGCCGTTGAACGATTTCCAGTTGTACACCCTCGATTTCCTGTTCGGCGCGGTGATCATCCTGGTGGGCACGGTATCGTTGATCAAGGCGRTGCGGGCCAATAGCCGGCGGGAGTTGGCAGCGAAAAGCGGGTCTTCGTGGTGATTGCCGCGACCGTGGCGAGAGCTGAAAATTGTGATTTTCGATACAAAAACGCCGGGCATTAGCTATACCTGTAACTCTCGTAGGCAATACCGTTGCCGTCCTTCTGACAGGAGTTAAAGCATGAAGCTTGCGTTAATGATGAGCACACTGTGCATCGCCTCTCTCGGGGTGGCGGGTTGCGCCAGCAAAGTCGTCGAGCCAGACCAGTACTCCGGCTTTCTCAAGGACTACAGCCAGCTCAAGGAAGCCAAGTCGCCATCGGGCGCCGTGGTGATGCGCTGGGTCGATCCCAAGCTCAACGTCAACAAATACACCAGTGCCTACATCGAGCCGACTCAGCTCTATCCCAAACCGCAGCCGACAGCGAAAATCCCTCAGACCACGTTGAACGGCATCACCAGCTACTACGATCAAGCGCTCAAGCGCGAACTGGGTAAATCCCTGCCACTGGCCAGCGGCCCCGGCCCAGGCGTGATCGTGGTACGTGCGGCGATCACCGCCGTCAGCAGCAAGACCGAAAGCCTCAAGCCATATGAAGTGATCCCGATCGCCCTGGTGGCAGCGGCCGTCACCACCGCCAGCGGTGCTCGCGATCAGCAAACCGATCTGGCCACCGAAGCGGTGTTTCTCGACGGCGGCACCAACAAAGTCATCGCCCAGGTGGTGCGCAAGGGCACCGGCAAACCGCTGGAAAACGAAGCTCAGGTGATGAAAGCCGATGACGTGAAAAACGTGATCGATGGCTGGGCTTCGGACATGAATCAGTCGTTTGTAAAATTCAAGTCCAAGTAACGCGGGTTTATTGTTCGCGCAAGATCGTTCCCAGGCATGGGAACGATCAATCCCCTTGGCTATTCCCCCGGGATGTCGGCCGGTATGACAGTGAGCGCAACCGGCGCCGCATGACTTTGCATTGTCTGGGCACCGACACCACAACTGGCGAAAAGCGCCATCAGGCTGAATCCCGCAACGCGAAGCAAACCTTTCATAGACGTTTCCTCATTTTCCGAAGATGACATTCGGTCTGGCCTGCATGAAGGCTTTTTTTACTCTAGCAGGTGGTTGTCGCGTCAACGGGTTTGCTTGTTGAATTGAAGATCCATTCGCGGGCAAACCACGCTCCCACAGGTATTGAGTGAGCCTTGGCTGATTTGCCAACCACAATCTCCTGTGGGCATGGGCTTGCTCGCGAAGAAGGATTGTCAGTCAACATCACTGTTGAATGCTGAGTCGCGCGTAGGTGTGCTTCATTGCTTCTTCGCCTGTGCCCGCACGCGCTCTTCCTGTTCACGCAGTTCCGGGGTGAACTCGGCACCGAAATCTTCGGCCTCGAACACCTGGCGAATCTCGATCTCGGCCTCTGTACCCGGCATCGGGTTGGGGCAGCGCTTGACCCACTCGATCGCTTCCTCTTTCGACTTCACCTGCCACAGCCAGTAGCCGGCGATCAGCTCTTTGGTTTCGGCGAACGGGCCATCGATCACTGTGCGTTTATCTCCCGAGAAGCGCACACGGGCACCTTTACTGCTGGGCTGCAGGCCATCGCAGTCGATGAGGATGCCGGCCTTGGCCAGTTCCTCGTTGTAATTGCCCATTGCGGTCATCAGTTCTTCGCTGGGCATCACGCCGGCCTCGGAATCGGGGCTGGCTTTTACAATGATCATGAATCGCATGGTCTTGTCTCCGTTGAAGTTGAGTGATTCATTGCATAGTCGAATGGGCGTGACTTGAATCGACAACGCACCTAAACAAAAATTGTCCTTTTCGTTTTAGTCGATGTTGTAGAGAACAGATGTATTTTCGACATCCTCCTCGCGATCAAATATTCCTGTGAGACCCATCCAACGACCAACGGAAGGTGCCCCCCAGTTCCGCTTCAGGCACTGGATGTTCAACCTGATCCCGTCGAACTGGACGGTGGTGATCCGGGAGGTCGGCGATACGCATTTCATCGATGAAATGCTCAAGGGGCCGCTGCGCGCCTTTCGTCATGAACATTGGGTGGCGGCGGGAGAGGGCGGTACGCTGTACACCGACCGCGTGACCTATGCGGCGATTGGCGGTGCTTTGACTGAAGGGCTGCTGGTGAATGCCTGCATGCGGCGGATTTTCGCGGCGCGGCACCGCAATATGCTGCGGTTGCTCGGGTAGTGCACGTGCATCCAGCCCTGTGGAATTGCAGGTTTGCCTCTCCCGCCACTCATGACAATTTGTGTTTTTGCATAGGTCCCCGGCTCATTTCGTGGTTAACTTCGGCCTCGTCAAAATTCTCTACATCAACGTTCAGAAGGACTCCGTTCATGGCTCAAGTCACTCTTAAAGGCAACCCGGTTCAAGTCAACGGCCAACTGCCACAAGCCGGTTCCCAGGCGCCAGCCTTTTCCCTGGTTGCCGGCAATCTGTCCGACGTGACCCTGGCGAGCTTCGCCGGCAAGCGCAAAGTGTTGAACATCTTCCCAAGCGTCGACACCCCGACCTGCGCCACCTCCGTGCGCAAGTTCAATGCCCAGGCCAATGACGTGGCCAACACCGTGGTGCTGTGCATCTCGGCTGACCTGCCGTTCGCCCAAGCCCGCTTCTGCGGTGCCGAAGGCCTGGAAAACGTGCAGAACCTGTCGACCCTGCGCGGTGCCGAGTTCAAGGAAAACTACGGCGTGGCCATCGCCGATGGTCCACTCAAAGGCCTGACCGCCCGTGCCGTCGTGGTTCTGGACGAAAACGACAAGGTCCTGCACAGCGAACTGGTCAAGGAAATCGCTGAAGAACCGAACTACGACGCAGCGCTCGCCGTTCTGAAGTAAGCAAAGTTTTACAATTGTTAACGGCCTGGCCCTGTCCAGGCCGTTTTCATTTGTGTCCTAACTTCCTGTTACGTAAGCCAAAGGTAAATTGCCGGTAAAGGCGCTTTGCTTAATACCCGCCAGTGCTTATCGTTCAGCCTCCCGTAGAAAAAAGCGCACGCGCCCAATGGTTGATCATTCCATGCAATCCTCCGCTTCCCGCAATCCTCGTCGCTGGCTGTTCGGCCTGCTTGTCCTGTTGGTCATCGTCGGCCTGTGCTGGAAGTTCTGGCCCGCTGGCAGCAGCCCGAAGGAGGGCGCAGGGCAGAAAGCCGTTGCCGGGCATACCGGTCGGTCGGGGGGGATGCGTCCAGGATTCGGCGGGGCGACGGGACCGGTTCCGGTGCGCGTGGCGCCGGTGGTCAAAGGCGATTTTCCGCTGTATTACAAGGCGCTGGGCACGGTCACGGCGCTGAACACCATCAATGTGCGCAGCCGCGTCGGTGGCGAACTGGTCAAGGTCTATTTCGAAGAAGGGCAGATGGTCAAGGCGGGTGACCTGCTGGCCGAGATCGATCCACGTCCTTATCAGAATGCCTTGCTCCAGGCCGAAGGCACCTTGCTGCAGAATCAGGCGCAATTGAAAAACGCCCAGGTCGACGTCGAGCGTTATCGTGGCCTGTACCGCGAAGACAGTATCGCCAAGCAAACCCTGGACACCGCCGAAGCGCTGGTCGCCCAGTATCAGGGTACGGTCAAGACCAATCAGGCGGCGGTCAACGACGCCAAGCTCAATCTCGAATTCACCAAGATCCGCGCTCCGATCACCGGGCGTGTGGGTCTGCGGCAGCTGGACGTCGGCAACCTTGTGGCGGCCAACGACACCACGGCGCTGGTGATCATCACCCAGACCCAACCGATCAGCGTGGCCTTTACCTTGCCGGAAAACAGCCTGGACACCGTGCTGACCCGCTATCGCACCGGCGCCAAGCTGCCCGCCGAAGCCTGGGACCGCGGCGACACCCAATTGCAGGCCACCGGCGTGTTGCASAGCCTCGATAACCAGATCGACGTCACCACCGGCACCCTGAAATTCAAGGCCCGCTACGAGAACCGCGATCAAGCGCTGTTCCCCAATCAGTTCGTCAACGTGCACCTGCTGGCCGATACCCTTAAAGATGTGGTGCTTGCACCCTCGGCGGCGATCCAGTTCGGCACCAACGGCACATTCGTCTATGCGCTGGACGGCGACAAGAAGGTCACCATCCGCCAGTTGAAAGTCGGCGCCAGTGACGGGGAAAACACCGTGATCACCGAAGGCCTGGCCATCGGTGATCGGGTGGTGCTGGAAGGCACCGACCGCCTGAAGGACGGCAGTGAAGTGGAGGTGGTCAACGACAGCAAGGATGTACCGACCACTCCGACCGAACATCTGCAAGGCAAATCGGCGGCGACCCCAGGCGAGCCGGCGGCCACCGACAAGGCGAAAAAGGGCGGCGCATGAACATCTCGCGGCTGTTCATCCTTCGCCCGGTCGCCACGACCCTGAGCATGCTGGCCATTATCCTGGCCGGTGTGATCGCTTATCGGCTGCTGCCGGTGTCGGCATTGCCCCAGGTCGATTACCCGACCATCCGCGTCATGACGCTCTATCCCGGCGCCAGCCCGGATGTCATGACCAGCGCCGTGACTGCGCCGCTGGAGCGTCAGTTCGGCCAGATGCCCGGCCTGACCCAGATGGCTTCGACCAGTTCCGGCGGCGCTTCGGTGCTGACCCTGCGGTTCAGCCTCGACATCAACATGGATGTCGCCGAGCAGCAGGTGCAGGCGGCGATCAACGCCGCGACCAATTTGCTGCCCAAGGATCTGCCCGCGCCGCCGGTGTACAACAAGGTCAACCCGGCGGATACCCCGGTGCTGACCCTGGCCATCACTTCCAAAACCATGCTGCTGCCCAAGCTCAATGACTTGGTCGACACCCGTATGGCGCAGAAAATCGCCCAGATCAGCGGCGTCGGCATGGTCAGCATTGCCGGCGGTCAGCGTCAGGCGGTGCGGATCAAGGTCAACCCCGAGGCCCTGGCGGCCAACGGCCTGAACCTGTCGGACGTGCGCACCTTGATCGGTGCCTCCAACGTCAACCAGCCCAAGGGCAATTTCGACGGCCCGACCCGGGTGTCGATGCTCGACGCCAACGACCAGCTGACGTCGCCCAAGGACTACGCCAACCTGATTCTGGCCTATAAAAACGGCGCGCCGTTACGGCTCAAGGACGTGGCACAAATCGTCGATGGCGCCGAGAACGAACGCCTGGCGGCATGGGCCAATGAAAACCAGGCCGTGCTGCTGAACATCCAGCGTCAGCCCGGCGCCAATGTCATCGAGGTGGTCGACCGGATCAAGGCCTTGCTGCCGAGCATCACCGACAACCTGCCGGCCGGCCTCGACGTCACGGTGCTCACCGACCGCACCCAGACCATCCGCGCCTCGGTCACCGACGTGCAACACGAACTGCTGATCGCCATCGCCCTGGTGGTGATGGTCACGTTCCTGTTCCTGCGGCGGGCCAGTGCCACGATCATTCCGTCGGTGGCGGTGCCGCTGTCGTTGATCGGCACCTTCGGCGTGATGTACCTCGCCGGGTTTTCGGTCAACAACCTGACCCTGATGGCGCTGACCATCGCCACCGGTTTCGTGGTGGATGATGCGATCGTCATGCTGGAGAACATTTCCCGCTTCATCGAAGAGGGCGACAGCCCGCTGCAAGCGGCGCTCAAGGGTGCCAAGCAGATCGGCTTCACCCTGATTTCCCTGACCCTGTCGTTGATCGCGGTGCTGATTCCGTTGCTGTTCATGGCCGACGTGGTGGGGCGTTTGTTCCGCGAGTTCGCGATCACGTTGGCGGTGGCGATCCTGATTTCGCTGGTGGTGTCCCTGACCCTGACGCCGATGATGTGCGCGCGGTTGCTCAAGCGTGAGCCCAAGGAAAAAGATCAGGGCTGGTTCTACCGCTCCAGTGGCGCGACCATCGACTGGATGATCGCCGCCTACGGGCGCAAGTTGCAGTGGGTGCTCAAGCATCAGCCGCTGACCTTGCTGGTTGCCATCGGCACGCTGGCATTGACCGTATTCCTGTACATGGTGGTGCCCAAGGGTTTCTTCCCGGTGCAGGACACCGGGGTGATCCAGGGGATTTCCGAGGCGCCACAGTCGATTTCCTTCGCGGCGATGAGCGAGCGCCAGCAGGAATTGGCCAAGGTGATTCTGGCTGACCCTGCGGTCGAAAGCCTGTCGTCCTATATTGGCGTCGACGGTGATAACTCGACGCTCAACAGCGGCCGGTTACTGATCAACCTCAAGTCCCACGGCCACCGCAACCTGAGCGCCACCCAAGTCATTGCCCGCTTGCAACCGGAGCTGGACAAGCTGGTCGGCATTCGCCTGTTCATGCAGCCGGTGCAGGACCTGACCATCGAAGATCGGGTCAGCCGTACGCAGTACCAGTTCAGCATGTCGTCGCCGGATGCCGAGTTGCTTGGCTTGTGGAGCGGGCGTCTGGTCGAAGCCCTGGCGCAACGGCCGGAACTGACCGATGTCGCCAGCGATTTGCAGGACAAGGGTTTGCAGGTTTATCTGGTGATCGACCGCGATGCGGCGTCGCGGGTTGGCGTATCGGTGTCGAACATCACTGACGCGCTCTACGACGCCTTCGGCCAGCGGCAGATTTCCACCATTTACACCCAGGCCAGCCAGTACCGCGTGGTGCTGCAATCGCAGTCCGGCGAGAAGATCGGCCCCGATGCGCTGAACCAGATTCACGTCAAGACCACCGATGGCGGGCAAGTGCGCCTGTCCAGCCTGGCGCATGTCGAGGAGCGTCAGGCGCAGCTGGCGATCACCCACATCGGCCAGTTCCCGGCGGTGATGATGTCGTTCAACCTGGCGCCCGGCGTGGCGTTGGGGCATGCGGTGCAGATCATCGATCAGGTGCAGAAAGACATCGGTATGCCGATTGGCGTGCAGACCCAGTTCCAGGGCGCGGCCGAAGCGTTCCAGGCGTCGCTGTCGAGCACCTTGCTGCTGATTCTGGCGGCGGTGGTGACCATGTACATCGTGCTCGGCGTGCTCTACGAGAGCTACATTCACCCGATCACCATCCTCTCGACCTTGCCCTCGGCGGCGGTCGGCGCCTTGCTGGCGCTGCTGTTGAGCGGTAATGACCTGGGGATGATCGCGATCATCGGCATCATCTTGCTGATCGGTATCGTGAAAAAGAACGCGATCATGATGATCGACTTCGCCCTCGAGGCTGAACGTAATCAGGGCATGGACCCGCAGGCTGCGATCTATCAGGCGGCGCTGTTGCGTTTCCGGCCGATTCTGATGACCACCCTGGCGGCATTGTTCGGCGCGGTGCCGCTGATGCTCGCCACCGGTTCTGGCGCGGAGTTGCGCCAGCCGCTGGGTCTGGTGATGGTCGGTGGCTTGCTGGTGAGTCAGGTGCTGACGCTGTTCACCACGCCTGTCATCTACTTGTACTTCGACCGCCTCGGGCGGCGCTGGGGCCATAAGCCCGAGTCCGTGGAACCGGTAGAGCAGCCATGAACCTGTCCGGACCTTTCATCAAGCGCCCGGTCGCGACGATGTTGCTGAGCCTGGCGATCATGTTGCTGGGCGGCGTGAGTTTCGGCCTGTTGCCGGTATCGCCGCTGCCGCAGATGGATTTCCCGGTGATCGTGGTTCAGGCCAGTCTGCCTGGTGCGAGCCCGGAGGTCATGGCCTCAACCGTGGCCACGCCGCTGGAGCGTTCCTTCGGCACCATCGCCGGGGTCAACACCATGAGCAGCCGCTCCAGCCAGGGCTCGACCCGGGTGATTCTGCAGTTCGACCTGGACCGCGACATCAACGGCGCGGCGCGGGAAGTGCAGGCGGCGATCAACGCCTCGCGCAACCTGCTGCCCAGCGGAATGCGCAGCATGCCGACTTACAAGAAGGTCAACCCATCGCAAGCGCCGATCATGGTGCTGTCGCTGACCTCGGATGTGTTGGAAAAAGGCCAGCTCTACGATTTGGCCTCGACCATTTTGTCCCAGAGCCTGTCTCAGGTGCAGGGCGTAGGTGAAGTGCAGATCGGCGGCAGTTCGTTGCCGGCGGTGCGCATCGAGCTCGAACCCCAGGCGCTCAACCAGTACGGCGTGGCACTGGACGATGTGCGCACCACCATCGCCAACGCCAACGTGCGCCGGCCCAAGGGCTCGGTCGAAGACGGCCAGCGGTTGTGGCAGGTCCAGGCCAACGATCAACTGGAAAAGGCCAAGGATTACGAGTCGCTGATCATTCACTACGCAGACGGCGCAGCCCTGCGATTGAAGGATGTGGCCAAGGTCAGCGACAGCGTCGAGGACCGCTACAACAGCGGGTTCTTCAACGATGACGCGGCAGTCTTGCTGGTGATCAACCGCCAGGCCGGCGCCAACATCATCGAGACGGTCAACGAGATCAAGGCGCAGTTGCCGGCATTGCAGGCGGTGCTGCCGGCCAGCGTCAAGCTGAACCTGGCGATGGACCGTTCGCCGGTGATCAAGGCCACCCTGCACGAAGCGGAAATGACCCTGTTGATTGCCGTGGCGCTGGTGATTCTGGTGGTGTTCCTGTTCCTCGGTAACTTTCGCGCCTCTTTGATTCCGACCCTGGCGGTGCCGGTGTCACTGGTGGGCACGTTTGCGGTGATGTACCTCTACGGCTTCTCCCTGAACAACCTGTCGCTGATGGCGCTGATTCTGGCCACCGGGCTGGTGGTGGACGATGCCATCGTGGTGCTGGAGAACATTTCCCGGCACATCGACAAGGGCGTACCGCCGATGAAGGCCGCGTACCTCGGGGCGCAGGAAGTCGGCTTCACGCTGCTGTCGATGAACGTCTCGCTGGTGGCGGTGTTCCTGTCGATCCTGTTCATGGGCGGGATCATCGAAAGCCTGTTCCGCGAGTTTTCCATCACCCTGGCGGCGGCCATCGTGGTGTCGCTGCTGGTGTCGCTGACGCTGACGCCAATGCTTTGTGCGCGCTGGCTGAAGCCGCATACGCCGGGGCAGGAAAACCGTTTGCAACGCTGGAGCCAGCGGGCCAATGAGTGGATGGTCGGCAAATACGCCACCAGCCTCGACTGGGTGCTGCGTCATCGTCGACTGACCTTGCTCAGTCTGTTCGTGACGATTGGCGTAAACATTGCGCTGTATGTTGTTGTTCCTAAAACCTTTCTTCCCCAGCAAGACACCGGCCAGCTGATCGGTTTCGTGCGTGGCGATAATGGCCTGTCGTTCAGCGTGATGCAGCCGAAGATGGAAACCTTCCGCCGCGCCGTGCTCAAGGACAACGCGGTGCAAAGCGTTGCAGGGTTCATCGGTGGCAACAATGGCACCAATAACGCGTTCATGCTGGTGCGGCTCAAGCCGATCAAGGAACGCAACCTGTCCGCGCAGAAAGTCATCGAGCGTTTGCGCAAGGAAATGCCCAAGGTGCCCGGTGCGCAACTGATGCTGATGGCCGACCAGGACCTGCAATTCGGCGGCGGTCGCGAGCAGACCACCTCGCAGTATTCCTACATCCTGCAAAGTGGCGATCTCGGTGCGTTACGCGAGTGGTATCCGAAAGTCGTTGCCGCCTTCAAGGCCCTGCCTGAGCTGACGGCGATTGACGCCCGTGAAGGCCGTGGCGCCCAGCAAGTGACGCTGATCGTCGATCGCGATCAGGCCAAGCGGCTGGGCGTGGACATGAACATGGTCACGGCGGTGCTGAACAACGCCTATAGCCAGCGGCAGATTTCGACGATCTACGACAGCCTCAACCAGTATCAGGTGGTGATGGAGGTCAATCCGAAATACGCCCAGGACCCGGTCACCCTGAACCAGGTCAAAGTGATCACTGCCGACGGCGCGCGAATTCCGTTGTCGACCATCGCCCACTATGAGAGCAGCCTGGAAAACGACCGGGTCAGCCACGAAGGCCAGTTCGCTTCGGAAAGCATCGCCTTCGACATGGCCGAAGGGGTGAYGGTGGAGCAGGGCTCGGCGGCCATCGAGCGGGCGATTGCCAAACTCGGCCTGCCGGAAGACGTGATCGCGAAAATGGCCGGCACCGCCGACGCCTTCGCCGCCGCACAGAAGAGCCAGCCGTGGATGATTCTCGGCGCGCTGGTCGCGGTGTATCTGGTGCTGGGTGTGCTGTATGAAAGCTACATTCATCCGCTGACCATTCTTTCGACCTTGCCATCGGCCGGGGTCGGCGCGCTGCTGTCGATCTATGTGCTGGGCGGTGAGTTCAGCCTGATCTCCTTGTTGGGGCTGTTCCTGTTGATTGGTGTAGTGAAGAAAAACGCCATTCTGATGATCGACCTGGCGCTGCAACTGGAACGGCACCAAGGCCTGGAGCCGCTGGAATCGATCCGCAGTGCCTGCCTGCAACGGCTGCGACCGATTCTGATGACCACCCTGGCGGCGATCCTCGGTGCCTTGCCGCTGCTGCTGAGCCGCGCCGAAGGGGCGGAAATGCGTCAGCCGCTGGGCCTGACCATCATCGGCGGGCTGGTCTTCAGCCAGGTGCTGACCCTTTACACCACCCCGGTGGTTTACCTCTATCTCGACAAACTGCGCCATCGTTTCAACCGCTGGCGTGGGGTGCGTACCGATGCTGCTCTGGAAACTCCGCTATGACTGACCGTTCGCTTCTCAACCTGGCTGCACCGCTGATCACGGCCCGAGGCTCGCGTTTGCTGAGCCTGTCGCTGTGCGTGGCAATGCTCAGTGCCTGCGCCATCGGCCCGGATTACCAGCGCCCGCAAGCCGCCGCACCTGCGCAGTACAAAGAGGCGGCCGGCTGGCGTCAGGCCAACCCCAGCGATTCGTTGGCGCGTGGTGCCTGGTGGGAGCTGTATGGCGATCAGCAGCTCAACGGCCTGATCGAAAAGCTCAACAGCGCCAATCAGACCGTTGCCCAGTCCGAGGCCCAGTACCGTCAGGCCCAGGCCTTGGTGCGCAGTGCCCGTGGGGCGTTTTTTCCGACGGTGGACCTGACCGTCAGCAAGAACCGCTCCAGCCAGGGCACCGGCAGCAGCAGTTCGAGCCTGAGCAGTTCGTCCAGCGGTATCCGTGACACTTACTCGGCACAGGCCGGGGTCAGTTGGGAAGCCGATATCTGGGGCAAATTGCGTCGAGGCCTGGAAGCCGACACGGCCAACGCCCAGGCGAGTTTTGCCGACCTGGCGGCGATGCGCCTGAGCCAGCAATCGGAGCTGGTGCAGAACTACCTGCAATTGCGGGTGATCGATGAGCAGAAACGCCTGCTGGAAGCGACAGTCGAGGCCTATCAGCGCTCGCTGAAAATGACCGAAAACCAATACCGTGCCGGAGTTTCCGGCAAGGATGCGGTGGCCCAGGCCACCACTCAGCTCAAAACCACCCAGGCGGAGATGGTCGACCTGATCTGGCAGCGCGCGCAGTTCGAGAACGCCATCGCCGTGCTGATCGGCCTGCCACCGGCCGAATTCAGCCTGGCCGAAACCCCAGACATCCCGGCGCTTCCCCAGGTGCCGCTGAGCTTGCCTTCGCAGTTGCTGGAACGGCGCCCTGACATCGCCTCCGCCGAACGCTCGGTGATGGCCGCCAACGCCAACATCGGCGTGGCGAAGGCGGCCTACTACCCGGACCTGACCCTGAGCATGAACGGCGGCTATAGCAGTAGCACTTACGCCAACTGGATCAGCCTGCCGAACCGTTTCTGGTCGGTCGGCCCACAGCTGGCCATGACCCTGTTCGACGGTGGCCAGCGCTCGGCGGAAGTCGATCGCAGTGAAGCGGCCTACGACGAGACTGTCGCCAAATACCGCCAGACCGTGCTCGATGGTTTTCGCGAGGTAGAAAATTACCTGGTGCAGCTCAAGGTGCTGGAAGACGAAGCCGTCGTGCGCCAGGAAGCTCTGGATGCGGCGCGCGAGTCTCTTCGCTTGACCCGGAATCAGTACAAGGCCGGGTTGATCGCTTATCTGGATGTGGTGGTGGTTCAGGCTACGGCGTTGAACAACGAACGCAACGCGCTGAGCCTGTTGCAGAGCCGGCTGATTGCCAGCGTGCAGTTGATTGCCGCGCTGGGCGGTGGGTGGGACGGGCAGCTTCAGGTGAGTGACAAGCAATAACCCCATCCCTGTGACGAGGGAGCTTGCTCCCGCTCGGCTGCGAAGCAGTCGCAAACCGATTGATGCGTTTTGACTGAATGTACGCGTGAGCATCTTTGGGACGGCTTCGCCGTCCGGCGGGAGCAAGCTCCCTCGCCACAATCATCTTGATGGCCTTTTGATTACTTTGTGAGTGCGTTCGTCCGCGGAATCAGTACAATCGCCGGCTTTGCTCCCCGAGAACAAACACAGTATGGCGGGGGCTGTTGCGAGAAATCCCATGCTCATTGGTAGTTATTCCCTTACGCTGGTTTTCATATCGCTGTGCGTGGCGATACTGGCCTCTTATACCGCGCTTGACCTCACCGGACGCATCGCCACGGCCAAGGGCCGAGCGGTGCATTTAYGGACGGCGGGCGGCGCTTTTGCGATGGGCATCGGCGTGTGGTCGATGCATTTCATCGGCATGCTTGCGTTCACATTGCCGATCGACCTGGGCTACGACACCACCCTCACGGCACTGTCGCTGTTGATCGCGGTGCTGTCTTGCGGCTTTGCCCTTTGGCTGGTCAGTCAGCCACGGCTGCCGGCCTGGCAACTGGCGTTCGGCGCGCTGATCATGGGCGCGGGTATCAGCGCCATGCATTACACCGGCATGGCCGCCATGCGCATGCAGCCGGGCATCGATTACGACCCGACTCTGTTTGGCGCGTCGTTGCTGATTGCCGTCGGCGCGTCGGGCGCGGCGTTATGGATCGCTTTCCGCCTGCGCCAGCACACGCCGCATGTTCGCCTGTTCCGTGCGGGTGCTGCAGTCATCATGGGCATTGCCATCGTCGGCATGCACTACACCGGCATGGCCGCGGCGCGCTTTGCCGCCGGCAGTTTCTGTGGTGCGGCGGTCAGTGGTTTGAACGGCAAGGGGCTGGACAGCCTGGTGCTGATCACCACCTTGGCGATATTGAGCATCGCCTTGCTGACGTCGATCCTCGATGCCCGCCTGGAGGCTCGCACCGCGGACCTCGCCCACTCGCTGACCGTGGCCAACCGTGAACTCACTCAACTGGCCTTGCACGACACCCTGACCGGTTTGCCCAACCGCATGTTGCTGGCCGACCGTATCGATCAGGCCATATCGAAAGTGCAGGAGCAGGGCAGCTGTTTTGCGTTGATGTTCATTGATCTGGACGGCTTCAAACCGGTCAACGATGCGTTCGGCCATCACATGGGCGACCAGCTGTTGCGTGAAGTTGCACTGCGCCTGCGCGAAGACCTGCGTAGCCAGGACACCCTGGCGCGGATCGGCGGCGACGAGTTCGTGTTGCTGGTGCGCCTGAACGAGCCGAACGATGCGCTGAGCCTGGCGGAGCGTCAGGTCGGGTTGATTGCGCGCTCGTTCCGGGTCGCCGAACATGACTTGCAGATTTCCGCCAGTGTCGGCATCGCGCTCTATCCAGGCAACGGTCAGACGGCCGATGAGTTGCTGATGAACGCCGATGCCGCGATGTACCACGCCAAAGGCGCCGGGAAAAACGGTCATCGCTTCTTCGACGCCTCGATGAACAGCAACGCGCGCAAACAGCTGCAATTGCTCCAGGACTTGCGCAGTGCCGTCGATCAGCAACAGTTCAAACTTTATTACCAGCCCAAATTCGACGCCGGTCATGGCCGACCAGTGGGCGCCGAGGCGTTGCTGCGCTGGGAGCATCCGACCCTGGGCCTGCTGCAGCCGGACACGTTCATTGACCTTGCAGAGAAGACCGGGCTGATCATTCCGATTGGCGAGTGGGTGCTCAACGAGGCCTGCCGGCAGATGCGCGAGTGGTACGTGCTCGGTTACACCGATTGGCGTATCGCGGTGAACCTCTCGGCCTTGCAATTCTGCCACGCGGGGCTGGTGCAGAGCGTTGCCAGAGCCCTGGCCACCCATCATCTGCCGGCCAACAGCCTGACCCTGGAAATCACCGAAACCACCGCCATGAGCGACGCCGATGCGAGCATGACGGTGTTGCAGGAGCTGTCGGAAATGGGCGTCGACCTGTCCATCGATGACTTCGGTACCGGCTATTCGAGCCTGATGTACCTCAAGCGCCTGCCGGCCAATGAACTGAAGATCGACCGGGGTTTCGTCCGCGATCTGGAGCACGACAGCGACGACGCGGCCATTGTCTCGGCCATCGTCGCCCTCGGCCAGGCGCTGGGCCTGCGGATCGTCGCCGAAGGGGTGGAAACCGGCGTCCAGCAAGACTTCCTGACCCAGCTGGGCTGCGACTCGTTGCAGGGCTACCTGCTCGGGCATCCGCTGCCGGCCGATCGCTTCATGGTCGACATACACCGCGGGGAGCAATCGGCAACGGGCTGATTGATCCCTGTGGTGAGGAGAGCTTGCCTGTGGTGAGGGGGCTTGCCCCCGTTGGACCGCGAAGCGGTCCCTCTTCGATTTTTCATGTTCACCGAGTTGCCTGAATTTACGACTGCTTCGCAGCCGAACGGGGGCAAGCCCCCTCACCACAGCAAGCTCCCTCGCCACAGGTTTGTCATCACAGGGTTGATGCAGGTCCATGCAAAACCGCGCAATGGCGGTTATTCTTGGCCCCGACTGCTTACGCTAGGAACGGGGGAAAGCCAGCATGGACAAAGTTATCGTCATCACCGGCGGCAGCCGTGGAATCGGCGCCGCCACGGCCCTGTTGGCCGCCGAACAAGGTTATCGGATCTGCATCAATTATCAGTCCGACGAACAGGCGGCGCTCAGTGTGCTGGAGCAAGTCCGCGCACGCGGTGCCCAAGCCATCGCCGTGCGTGCCGACGTCAGCATCGAAGACGAAGTGATCGCTCTGTTTCATCGGGTGGACACCGAACTGGGCCGGGTCACGGCGCTGGTGAACAACGCCGGCACCGTCGGACAAAAGTCGCGGATCGACGAAATGTCGGAATTCCGCATTCTGAAAATCCTCAAGACCAACGTCCTGGCGCCGATCCTCTGCGCCAAACACGCGATTTTGCGCATGTCGCCCAAACACGGCGGGCAGGGCGGCAGCATCGTCAACGTCTCCTCGGTCGCCTCGCGTTTGGGTTCACCCAACGAGTACGTGGATTACGCCGCGTCCAAGGGGGCGCTGGACACATTCACCATCGGCCTGTCCAAGGAAGTGGCGGGCGAGGGGATTCGCGTCAATGCGGTGCGTCCGGGTTACATCTACACCGATTTCCATGCATTGAGCGGCGATCCGGACCGGGTCAGCAAGCTGGAATCGGCGATTCCGATGGCCCGCGGTGGGCGGCCGGATGAAGTGGCGGAGGCGATTGTGTGGTTGTTGTCGGATAAGGCGTCGTATGCGACCGGGACTTTCGTCGATCTTGGTGGTGGGCGGTAAAGATCAGAAGCAAGATCAAAAGATCGCAGCCTTCGGCAGCTCCCACGCGCCTGTGGGCGCCGCGATCTTTTGCTGTTAAAAGGACCTGACAATCCGCCCCAACGTCTCCATCGCCTTCTCCGAATCCTCGGTCCACGGGCTGCCGTAATTCAACCGAATACAATTCCTGAACCGCTGAGTCGGTGAAAAAATCGGCCCCGGCGCAATGCTGATCCCCTGCGCCAGTGCCATCTGAAACAACTTCAACGAATCCATCTGCGGCGGCAGTTCCAGCCACAGGAAGTAACCGCCGGCCGGTTGGCTGACGCGGGTTTGGGCCGGGAAGTAGCGGGCGATGGCGGCGAGCATGGCACTTTGCTGTTCTTCCAGGGCGTAACGCAGCTTGCGCAGGTGCCGATCGTAGCCGCCGTGTTGCAGGTAATCGGCGATGGCCGCCTGGGCGGGCATCGAGGCGCATAGCGAGGTCATGAGCTTCAGCCGTTCGATTTTCTGCGCATAGCGCCCGGCGGCGACCCAGCCGATGCGGTAGCCGGGGGCCAGGCTCTTGGCGAACGAACCGCAATGCATCACCAGCCCTTCGGTGTCGAACGCCTTGGCCGGTTTCGGCGCCTGTTGGCCGTAATAGAGCTCGGCGTAAACGTCATCCTCGATCAGCGGCACCTGATGGCTGCGCAACAACTCCACCAGTTCCTGTTTCTTCGCCTCGGGCATGGTCGCGCCCATGGGGTTCTGGAAACTGGTCATGCACCAACAGGCCTTGATCGGGTGCCGTTCCAGGGTCTGGGCGAGTACGCCGAGGTCGATGCCGTCTCGCGGGTGGACGGGGATTTCCACGGCTTTGAGCTTCAGCCGTTCCAGCACTTGCAGGCTGGCGTAAAAGGCCGGGGCTTCGATGGCCACCAGATCGCCAGGCTCGGTGACGGCTTGCAGGCACAGGTTCAGCGCTTCCAGCGCACCGTTGGTGATCAGCAGTTCCTCCATCGGCAGCATCAGCCCGCCGACCATGTAGCGCAGGGCGATTTGCCGACGCAGTTGCGGGTTGCCCGGCGACATGTCGGTGACCACCATGCGCGGGTCCATCTCCCGGGAAGCACTGGCCAGCGAGCGGGACAAGCGCTGCAGCGGGAACAGCGTGGGGCTGGGGAAGGCCGAGCCGAAGGGCACGGTGGTGGGGTCCTTGATCGAGTCCAGCACTGAGAACACCAGTTCGCTGACGTCGACTTCGGTGGACTCGTTGACCTGGCTGCTGATCACCGGCTCCGAGAACGGGCTTGGTGCATGCGCATTGACGAAGTAGCCGGAACGCGGTCGCGCGCGGATCAGGCCGCGACGTTCGAGCAGGTAATAGGCCTGGAACACCGTGGACGGGCTGACGCCGTAGGTCTGGCTGGCGTAGCGCACCGACGGCACCCGATGGCCGGGGCCAAGAACGCCGGAGCGGATCAGTTCAGCGATGTCGTCGGCGAATTTTTCGTAGCGTTTCATCGAGTGCCCGGTTAGTGAATTGTGCATTTTGTGGCGAGGGGGCTTGTCGGAACGCCGCATCGCCCCGTTCGGCTGCGCAGCAGTCGTAAAACCAGACTGCTCGATATATCTGAATAATGTAGGGGGCCGCTTCGCGACCCAACGGGGGCAAGCCCCCTCGCCACAGGACAAAGGATTGCATCTTAAAGACTCAACGGTTCATCGGTGCAACAAACCGGCTCTTGGCCACGCTATAGATGTCCGGCTCATTGCTGTCGACAATCTTGAAGCCGATCGTCTGCGAGCTGCTGCTCGGCCGTTCCGTGGTCATCGCCACCGACACCGGCACATCGACAATCTCCCCGGCGGCCAGGCTCAGTTCGGTCTTGCCTTGCAACTGGAAGCCGTCGTCGTCGACCAGTGTCAGACGGTACTCCTGACGTTGCTGGGTCTTGTTGATGACCTTCAGGCTGTAGATGTTTTCGATCTGACCTTCACTGTTCTCGCGGAACAGGCCACGGTCCTTGCTCACGTCCAGCGACACCATCGGCCGCTCCACCAAGGCCAGGGCGAAGGCGCCGATCATCACCAGCAGCACCGCGGTGTAACCGATCAGGCGCGGGCGCAGCAGGTGGGTCTTGCCACCCTGCAATTGATGCTCCGAGGTGTAGCTGATCAGCCCTCGGGCGTAGCCCATTTTGTCCATGATCGAATCGCAGGCGTCGATGCACGCGGCGCAACCGATGCATTCCATCTGCAAGCCATCGCGGATGTCGATGCCGGTCGGGCAAACCTGGACGCACACCTGACAGTCGATGCAATCACCCAGGCCGACCTCGGCGGGTTTCACTTCACGTTTGCGCGGGCCACGGTTTTCGCCGCGAGCCACGTCGTAGGAAATGGTCAGGGTGTCCTTGTCGAACATCACGCTCTGGAACCGTGCGTATGGACACATGTGCATGCACACGGCTTCACGTAGCCAGCCGGCGTTGATGTAAGTGGCACCGGTGAAAAACAGCACCCAGAACAGGCTGACACCGCCGATTTGCAAAGTCAGCAGCTCTTCGGCCAGGGGCCGGATCGGTGTGAAGTAGCCGACAAAGGTCAGGCCGGTGAGCAGGCTGATCGCCAGCCACAAGGTGTGTTTGGCCGAGCGACGGAGCAGTTTGTTCAGGCCCCAGGGCGCGGCTTGCAGCTTGATCCGCTGGTTGCGCTCGCCTTCGGTGATCTTCTCGCACCACATGAAGATCCAGGTCCAGGAGCTCTGCGGGCAGGTGTAACCGCACCAGACCCGGCCTGCGAACACGGTGATCGCAAACAAACCGAAGGCGGCGATGATCAGCAGCGCCGACAGCAGGATGAAGTCCTGCGGCCAGAAGGTCGCGCCGAAGATGTGGAATTTGCTTTCGGACAGATCCCAGAGCACCGCCTGGCGGCCGCCCCAGTTCAGCCACACCGTGCCGAAGAAAAGTAGAAACAGAAACCCCGCGCCGCTCATGCGCAGGGTGCGGAACAGGCCGGTGAAGCTGCGGGTGTGGATCAGGTTGTCACTGGACTTGGCCTTCATCTTTGGACGCGAAGGCTCATTGTTTTTTATAAACGAGGCAGGTTCAACGGTTCGGACGGGGATTCTATCGCTCATGGTCTTTCGCTCATCAGCCTCCATCAGGCCTGAGCACTATGACCAGCGATCTGTTTGCATAACAGACTCACCTAGCGCAATAAAAGGCGGATCAGATGGGCTGCCCACACCCGCCTGCGACAACTTGATGCACCCGCAAGGGCGGGCTGCAAGTACCTAGGTCAGGCGCTGGTGGGTTGTGTTGATGCCGGTCAGTCAAATCACCGAATCACTGTTCGTGGCCTTCAAATGCCGGCGACCGTCCACAGCACCTGCTACGGTCAATGCGTCGGCTTCTGCTTCGGTGATGTAGAAGCGCTGGCCGTCGAGTTCCACTGCCGACATGGATTTTTCCTCGTCAGTGATTATGGTGATATCAGGGCAAAGGCGAATTTCTTCGCCGTTTTCGGTGATGAAGAAGCAGGTCTGGTTGTCGATGCGCACGGTCATGGAGGAGGCCTTTTTGCGGATTCATTAAGTGTTAGGGCGCATTTGCCGGTGATTGTTCTGTGCAACCGATAGATGGCGTGAGTCATGCTTAAGTTGGTTGACCCGTGCCCAGGGGATTGATTCCTCGAAGGACCTGGCAAATCCCTCTGAACTTTGCCGGCGCCTGTGGCTCGGAACTTATGTGTGTTCATACCCTTGAGTTCATCTCGGGGCAGATCGCTTCGTGTGAGTGATGACCAGGCACAAGAGCGTCCTTGGGGCGTAAGGAGAGATGCTCGATGACCGCTGAAAAACCCACAGAACTAAGCTACAACCCGCATATACCGCTGTCCCAGGCGTTGCTGCTGCCGCGTATCGTGATCGAAAACACCATGCCGACCCTCGATGGCGGGCAATTTGCCGTTAAAGCCGTGGTCGATCAGGACGTGGTGGTGACCAGCAAAGTGTTTGCCGACGGTCATGACAAACTGGCCGTGCGCATCCGTTGGCGTGCCGAAGGCGACGACACCTGGCAAAGCGAGGTGATGGTCGAGTTGGGCAATAACGGCTGGCAGGGCCAGTTCCGTGTCAAGAAGCAGGGCCGCTATGCGTTCTGTATCGAAGCCTGGATCGATCAGTACGCCAGTTTTTGTTATGAGCTGAAAAAGAAGCACGGGGCCTGCATGTCGGTCAGCCTGGAATTGCAGGAAGGGCGCCTGCACGTCAAGCAGGCAGCGGAACGCAGTGAAGGCCTCCTCAGCGAGCAGCTGGCGGCGTTGCACCATGAGTTGTCCGGTCTGCTCGAAACCGAGCAGGTTGCCTTGTTTCTGCACCAACGCAGCGCGGACTTGATGGCCCAGGCCGATCATCGTCCCTTCGTGAGCCTGAGTCCTGAATTTCCGGTGGACGTGGAGCGGGAGTTGGCGCAGTTCGCCAGTTGGTATGAATTGTTCCCACGCTCGATCACGGATGATCCGGCCCGTCATGGCACCTTTAATGACGTGCATACGCGGCTAGCGATGATTCAGGACATGGGCTTCGACGTGCTGTACTTCACGCCGATCCACCCGATCGGCCGCAGCTATCGCAAAGGCCCGAACAACTCGTTGACCGCCGGCCCCGACGACCCGGGCAGTCCTTACGCCATCGGCAGCGAAGAAGGCGGGCATGAGGCGATTCACTCGGAACTGGGCAGCCGCGAAGACTTTCGCCGGCTCGTCGCGGCGGCCGCCGAACATGGGCTGGAAGTGGCCCTCGACTTTGCGATTCAGTGTTCCCAGGATCACCCTTGGCTCAAAGAGCATCCGGGCTGGTTCAACTGGCGCCCGGACGGCACGATCAAATACGCCGAGAACCCGCCGAAGAAATATCAGGACATCGTCAACGTCGATTTCTATGCCGTGGATGCGATTCCCAGCCTGTGGGTTGAATTGCGGGACATCGTGGTGGGATGGGTCGAAGAGGGCGTGAAGCTGTTTCGCGTTGATAACCCCCACACCAAACCGTTGCCGTTCTGGCAGTGGTTGATCGCCGATGTGCGGGCGCTGTACCCCGAGGTGATTTTTCTGGCGGAAGCCTTTACCACGCCGGCGATGATGGCGCGCCTGGGCAAGGTCGGTTACTCCCAGAGCTACACCTATTTCACCTGGCGCAACACCAAGACCGAACTGGCGACTTATTTCACCGAACTCAACGAGTCGCCATGGCGTGAATGCTACCGGCCGAATTTTTTCGTCAATACGCCGGACATCAACCCGGCATTCCTGCATGACTCCGGGCGCCCCGGTTTTCTGATTCGCGCGGCGCTTGCGACCATGGGTTCCGGGTTATGGGGCATGTATTCGGGCTTCGAGCTGTGTGAAGCGGCGCCGGTGCCGGGCAAGGAGGAGTACCTCAATTCCGAGAAGTACGAGATCCGCCCGCGGGACTTCAACGCGCCGGGCAACATCATTGCCGAAATCGCCCAGCTCAACCGCATCCGCCGGCAGAACCCGGCGCTGCACACGCATCTGGGCCTGAAGGTCTACAACGCCTGGAACGACAACATTCTGTATTTCGGCAAGCGCAGTGAGGATGGCGGCAATTTCATTCTGGTGGCCGTCAGCCTCGATCCGAATAACGCCCAGGAAGCGAATTTTGAATTGCCGCTGTGGGAAATGGGCCTGCCCGACGATGCCAGCACCCAAGGCGAAGACTTGATGAACGGTCACCGCTGGACCTGGCACGGCAAGTACCAGTTCATGCGGATCGAACCGTGGCATCTGCCGTTCGGGATTTGGCGGATCACCGCTTCTTGACTGTGGCGAGGGGGCTTTTGTGGCGAGGGAGCTTGCTCCCGCTGGGTCGCGCAGCGGCCCCAGACAATATGTCAGTCACACCTCATTTGCAGGTTTTACGACTGCTTCGCAGCCGAGCGGGAGCAAGCTCCCTCGCCACAGGTC